>JASFJY010000083.1:0-9285 GCA_050119415.1 Chromatiales bacterium
CTGGACCTTCGACCGCTCGTAGTTCGGTGTGACATACTTCTCCTTACTGACAAAACTGTCCCCTGTTGAGGTAAACAGGAGGAGTGGGCTGTGCATCGCTTCAAAGGCCGTGTCCTCACGCGGAGGCATGCCGTGAAGTGATACCGTTGCCTTCATGTTGGGCCGGTTGGCAACATCGATTGCCGCACCGCCGCCCCATGAGTAGCCAATGCTCACCTCTCGGGTTGTATCCAGCTTCCCAGCCATCGGTCCCGACTCGTTCTGCTCATTAAGCCAGTCAAGACCCGCACTTAGACACGGCCGCTCTGCCTGAATGTCGTTGCACGCAATGACCACAAAGCCATAACTTGCGATATGCGTCAATAAGGCTTTGTATTCATTGGGAGTGGTGAATATGCCATTGCCCCAGGTTGCGATAGGGTGCTTGAAGCCTTCCTTTCCAAGAGACTCCATGGCGGGACGAAACAGGGTGTAGTTACGCCAGGGTCCTGTACTTCTGACGATCTCCACATCAGGGAAAGGCCCTGGGGCGCCGTAGTCAGCGATCGGCCCCATTGTCTCGCAAGTACGAACAGGGGTGTCACTGTGATCGTTGACGATACTGTAATGCTGACCATTGACAGAAGCATTGGTGGTATTTCCTACTTTCATGGAGAAAGATGGAATAAAAAATATTGCATTAGCCAAGACTAACCAGTACGTCACTCTTTTAGCTACTGATAAGCCTATATACTTAGACATTATTACCCCCTTCCGCTAGCATTCGGGTGGGTGACAAGCGTGCCGAGAAAGAAATTCCAGTACGCAATGACGAAATACTCCTTGATGAAGGGACTACAAAATCTAGGTTATCCGCCTGAAGCCGCCCGCTTGATCGCTGCGCGAATGCGTACATAGCTGCCACAGCGACAGATGTTATGTGACATTGCAGCGTCGATTGCATCGTCGTCAGGATTTGGATTGCTCTCGAGCAGCTTCACCGCTGTCATGATCTGGCCAGACTGACAGAAGCCACACTGTGAGACATCCTCGTCGATCCAGGCTTGCTGCACCGGATGAAGGACATCGCCATTGGCAAGACCTTCGATTGTGGTGATTGGCGCGCCACCTACCCTACCCACCGGAAAGACACAGGTGCGCACGGCCGCATCACCGACGTGGCTCACGCAAGAGCCGCAGAAACCACTGCCACATGCGTACTTCGGTCCGGTAATACCGAGTAGGTCTCGCATTACGTAGAGCAGCGGCATATCTGCAGGTGCAGTAACGCTATGGTTAATACCATTGATTCTTAGGGTATAGCTGGTCATTTGACGACTTCTCCTATTGGAAAGCGGCTAGGTTGAATTCCTGTCGCGCGCGCGTAGGCATTTACGCAGGCTGCGGCGGCGGCAGGAATACCGAGTTCACCTGCGCCGCCCGCCTCGCTACCCGTCTGTGCGGGAAAAACATGAACTTGGATACAGGGCGGTGTATGTTTCATACAAGCCCATGGATAGTCCCGGAAGCCGCTCTCGCGAACCCTGCCGTCATCGATGTGAATGTCTACACGGAACATAATCGACCAGGCATCTACCAGCATGCCCTGCATCTGCGCTTCCAGGCCGCGAGGATTAATGGGCACACCGACATCCACCGCGCAATAGGCCCTGGTGAGTCGCGGCACATCACTTGTTGTATCGATCTCCACAAGATAGGCGCACGCTGATCTGTATTCGGTGTGAATGGCGACACCCTGGGCGTGGCCTTTTGGCATCGAGCGTCCCCATTCACCCATCTCGGCTACTTTGCCTAGGCAGCGCCGCACAGTCTCGTTGTCAAGATTACGCTGCCGAAACAGCACCTCGTCACAGCCCCGCTCTCGAGCGAGAGCATCGATAAAGATCTCATTCGAGGTCGTTGTCAATCCTGAAAAGACAGAGCGCCAACTACCCGTTGTCACACCGAAATCACACTCGGTCAACTGGTGGCTAGTGACGCCGAACCGATAGGGTAACGAGACCATCGAATGAAATACCAACTGACTGACCTCAGATGGAGACATACTCGAACCGGCGCTGGTGAGCGCATCACCAAGCCCATGGTCAAAGCCCGTGGTTGCAGCAGTGATCTTGTGCTCGAAGGTAAGAGTAGATGCTCCTATCCATGAGGCGCGTATCGCACACCGGGCCATGGGCCGGAAATGGTCTCTGCGCATGTTGTCGCTGCGTGACCACATGAGCTTGACCGGTCGGCCAGCCGCCTGTGACACCTCCGCAGCTTCGGCCGCCACTTCGCCGAAGAGCCTGTGACCAAAGGAACTACCCGCGAAGGGAGTGTGGATTTTTACCTTCGATGCGGGTATACCCGTCGCATTCGAGACCTCCTTGGCGATATAGTTGGGTGACTGTGAAGCGTACCAGATCTCGGCCTCCCCTCCCCGTACATCGGCCACTGCCGCCATCACTTCCATCATCGCATGAGCTATGAAGGGGTACTCGAAGACAGCGGTGTGCGAGCGAAGCGGCCAGTACACTGGCTCCAAGGGTGGCGACGCCGCCTCGAGTTCGTTGCGCATGTCATCATCGAAGCGCCCTGCCACCGGCCCCGGCGACCACTGCATATCGAGGACCTCTCGAGCTCTAAAGGCCTGGTGAAAGGTCTGCGCGATAACCGCTATGCCACTTGAGATCTGGACCACGTCAACTACCCCGGGCATAGAGCGTGCTTGTGTATCATCCCAAGCTATGAGCACACCGTGGATGTCGGGAGAGTGGGCAATGACCGTTGGCAGGGCACCTGAAACCTGGACATCGAGGGTGTAAACCATTCGCCCTGTCACGATGTCTCGTGCATCTTTGCGCTGGCGGGCCTTACCGATGGTCGTGTACTCTGAAAGCGATTTTGGCAAAATTGAAACCAACGGCTTGATCACCTTTGCCGCATCCGCAGTTAGCTCTCCATAGGTTGCGACCAGCCCGCCGGGGCCGTGGACCTTTGAGTCGAACGTTGATAGCAGCTCTGGCCGCATATTCCAGCGTCTAGCTGCTGCTGTCACCAGCCTTGCTCTGACCTGAGCTGAAAGCTTGCGAACAGGATCCCACATTGTGCGTATCGACGATGAACCAGCCGTTATCGAGAAGGGACGGTCGGCACGGCGATCTGAGAGTACGACGTCTGTGAGTTCGTAATCCGCATCCAACTCATCCGCCACAAGCATAGCCACCGCTGTTGCGACGCCTTGCCCCATTTCGAGGCGCGGTAACTCGAAGCGGATACGGTTGTCATGAGTTACTTCAAGTACGAGGTTGTCTTCGTAGGTTGATTCTACAAGCTTTATAACGTCACCGATATCAAGTAACTCGCCAAATTCAGGGACAGCGAGCGAAGCCTCGGTGTCCTCGCATTCGAACCAGGCACCGCCAACGATAAGTGATGTGGTGCCAGCAAGAGTATATTGAAGAAAGCGACGACGTGTAGTTTGGCTCAGATAGGGCGCATCATTCGCGTAATGATTGAATGAGGATCCTGTGTTAGTGCCAATTTGCACATGGCGATCCTCGCTGGATTGCATTTGGCTCAGGTTCTTTTTATCCTTTTTATCAAAATCGTCCATGCTCCTTTACCCCAGCTCCAGCTTACCACTCACACCCTTATGTGTTGTCGCTCTGTAGTCATCATCTGGGCATGATTAACGTGCTTGCATACTATAAAAATTCATGCTCCTTACCAGAAATGACAATGCAATCCATCTTACCAACCAGTTTGAATATTTTACTTTAAATTTGCAGGCAACAGTCTGCTTTTTTAAAAACAATAAGTGTACATAGCCATTTTTCTATATTAACAAGAAAATTCCACAAGTTAGCTTCTTGTCTATGCGAACCGATAAACATTCGGACTAAGGACATGATGTAGCTACAGTTAAAGCAGCAACCTGGTTGTCCTTTAGCGCTAATAGTTCGACACAGCTTACTCCCTCATATCTTTGAGACGATTGAGTAAGTATTCCATCAGCCCGTGCGTTTAAAGATATGTGAAAACCTCCACGAATTACAGTTAAAACGGTTGCATTGCCACACATATATGTGTAATGCATAAGGTCTATTTCTACACATATTTATTACTAGCCGATCAGTTAAATGATCTCTTGCAATTAATTTTCACTTTCGATTAATTGATTTTCATGAAATATCTACAAGGCGTTGCAGAGAGACATGCGTCTTACGGACTGAAGGAGTGAGTCATGCGCAAATTCGCATCTTACTAACCCGGCAACCTAATATGTCGTGTTCTACCGCAGTATGCCAGCCAACAGCAAGGCGTCAAAACGTCGCTGTTGCAAGCCTACAGCAAGTTTTGATAACGCAGTCTGTTAGCTGGCATACTGCTGTCTGTCGTTCAAAGATCAATCGCTTAGGGGCTTCAAACCTACCCTTGCCGGCGAGTCACGGCTTGATAAAGGACGGTCTTGAAGCCCTGAACACGACACATTTTGTTGCCGGGTTATTAACGACAAGCTCGGATCGTACGTCGCGTAAGCTGACAAAACATCCAGACTGGAGGCTCACTCTTTTCTTTTATGATTTAATAAGCTATCGCTGCTCAGTCGCTGAAGATATAGGGATATTGTCAAAATAGCATGAAAACGAAATTACTGATCATTCTAACGGTCACTGCAGCCATGCAGCCAGTACCGGCTACAGGTGATGCGTGGTTTATGTTGAAACACCTTGATTATGATGAGTGTCGCGGCCACACCAATGTCAGCGCCATGGCCGAGGGCGAGTTGCAGCACCGACAGTTAAGGCAGACATTCTATTTCTGTTCGCCGAGGAGGTAAGACCAATGCATCAGGTAGTCGCTTTCTCGTTAAAACAGAGGATTTTATACAATCTGATATTTGTAGTGCTGATTGTGGTTGGCTTTATCTCCTTATTAGAATTGCCTGCTGAGCGGTATCCAAACTACGGATTTGGCGAGGTGGTTATTACCACAGTCTATCCTGGCGCCTCGCCGGTTGAGGTTGAGAGCCTGGTAACATTAAAGATTGAAGAGGCCTTGAAAAAGGTAGATGACGTGGATTGGATCGACTCGACATCGTTTAATGGCCGATCTCATATTCGCATCAAGTTTGTTGATGATTCTGATTATGATGCCCTCTATAACGAAGTCAGGCTAGAGGTGATGAATATTATCAACGAACTACCGCCTGAAGTCGATCCACCACAACTCACAAACCTTAAAGTACAAGATTTGGCTCCTGTAATAGTCGTAAATCTTCAGGGGGACCACAGTAACCGCACTCTAAGCCTTATAGGAGAAGAGATTAAAATTAGACTTTTAAAAATACCCGAAGTGCAGCAAATAAAATTCCTAGGAAAGCAGACTCAGGAGTTCCATGTCTATCTCGATCCAACGAAATTGCGAGAATACGGCATAAGCTTCGATCAAGTATCGCAAGCATTATCAGACACCAATCTTTCAATTCCAGCCGGAAAATACACCAGCCAGAGCGGACAATATCTGATTAAGCTGGATGAGCGATTCCACTCGCTAGAGCAAGTGCAATCAAGTGTAGTGCGTAAGGATGCCGATGGCAGTCTGATTCGAATCAATGATCTGACTACCCGTGTGGGAATGGATTATCGCGATCCCATTGTGATCACCTCAGTCAACGGAAAGCCTTCTTTAGGGCTGAAGGTGATCAAGTCCGAGCTAGGGAACGCCAGGGAGATATGCGACCAGATTTCTACAGTGATTGACGATTTCCGTCCGACACTCAAATCAATGGGCGTCGATGTGGTTCTAACACATGATTCTACTGTTTATATCAACGACGGGTTAACGACTCTAGGCATGAATATGCTGGTGGGCGTATTCCTGGTTTCGCTGATTATCTGGTACTTCATGGGGATACGAAATGCAGGACTTGTGACAATCGGCATTCCCTTCGCTTTCATGATCACTATGCTGATCATGCATCTTACCGGCAACAGCTTGAATGAGATAACCCTCTTCTCCCTCGTGCTGGTAACCGGCATAGTGGTTGATGACGCCATAGTCGTGACAGAAAATATCTATCGTCACGTACAAGAAGGAAAACCACTACGTGAAGCAATCATCAATGGCACAGCCGAGGTCGCGATGCCGGTAATTTCCGCCACGATGACCACAGCGGCTGCATTTTTACCCATGTTGATTATGACTGGCTCAACTGGTCAGTTTTTTGCTTTGGTACCAAAAGCAGTAACCTTCGCCATTCTCGCCTCGCTGGTAGAGTGCCTCTTGATCCTACCAATCCACTATTTAGATTTTGGCCCGCGCCAGCAGGACACCACTAGCCGTCTGCAAAAAGACAACGCAATGCTGAATGTATTGCGCAGGTTTACCGACAGGTTGTTGAAGCTTACACTGCGCTTTCGCCTTAGCTCTATTTTAATTGTAACGCTACTGTTTGCTATCTCAGCTACCATACTCGTGCTCTCTGCCAGCGGCAAAGTACCATTGATACGTATCCAGTTCTTTCCAGATGACTATAAAATCTATTACGTTGATGTTACAGGCCCAAGTAACATCGCTATCGAAGAAATGGATAAACGGGTCAGGCAAATCACAGAGACAGTCATGGAAGATGGGACCGGCACGGCCAGTTCCGCCATCGGTTTTGCAGGCCTCTACTACAACGAGGATTATGAAGCGGTTTATGGAAACAATTACGGCACTGTTATGGTGACCTTGCCGAGTGCTAGCGAGCAAACGTTTGCAAACCCCCTCGATCATCTGCAACGCATGCGCGAGAAACTAAAACCCCTGTATGAGAGAGACGGCTACACGCTCCATATCCATCCGCAAAGTGACGGCCCCCCAAGAGGCAAAGACATCAATGTGCGCATAGTCGGTTCAAATGTGGAAACGGTCAATGAGCTGGCGGATGAGCTGCTTATGTTTATGCAAAACTCATCAGAGATCGGCCCTCACCTGATTGATTTAAAAGACGATCGCGGCCTACCAAAACGAGTTTTCAGAATGCACGTCGATAAAAATCGGGTAGCTGAGCACGGCTTAACCAACAGTCAGGTTTCTCGCCTTGCAGCGAGTGTACTCGATGGGCGATACCTCGGCAAATTCCGTCATATTGATGAGGAGGTCGACCTAAAACTCCGGATTGACCCGCTTTTGTTTAAAGACCCGATAAATGCCCTCTATATCCCGATGATCGAGGATGCTGAACACCCAATCTACCTAGCGGACCTGGTGAGCGTGACCACCTATAATGAACCCGGCGAGATTAAGCGTTACCAGGGACAACGAGCAATCAGCCTTAAGGCTGATATTCTCGAGGGAGCACCCACCTCTATCCCAGCAATAATCAATCGCGTCAGAAGCCATTACAACACGATTCACGATCAATATCCGGGGGCTACAGTCACTTTTGGTGGTGAGCATGAGGATACCCAGAGATCATTTGAATCCCTGGCATATGCATTCATGATTGCTGTATTGGTGATGTATGTAATCCTGGCAACCCAGTTTCAATCCTATCTACAACCGCTGATTATACTCTCTGCAGTAGTCTTTGCCCTAATCGGTGTGGTATTTGGTAAACTAGTCACTCAATCACTTTTCACAGTAAACAGTTTCATTGCCGTGATCGGTGTGGCGGGTGTAGTGATCAATGACGCCTTGGTACTGATAGACTTCATCAACAAACACTATCGCGGAGGTCTGTCACGGCACGAAGCGATCATAGCGGGCGTGCACATACGCCTGCGCCCAATTCTACTAACCACATTGACGACTACATTGGGATTATTTCCCATGGCGATTGGTTTTCCAAGCTACTCATTAGTCTGGGGATCAATGGCTTCCACTTTCGTCACTGGCCTTGCGACAGCTACGGCACTGACACTGTTCATCGTCCCTGTTCTATGGGATCTGCTACAGGGACTTCAGGAGCGTATGCATGGTGCCGCCGAAAAGTCATCTAGCGTGACGGAAACATCGGGGCAGATAATCAGTTTTGAGAATAAGCCAGCCGTACAGGCAATGGATGTCAGCAGGACAAACACAGAGATTAACGAAATCGATGAGCGTTGGGCCATCAGATTACTCGAGGGAATTGACCAGAACTTAGCTACACAATTAGACAAGGAACTCGAAAAGGATATTATGATAAATCGTATCCAGCATGAAAAACATAAAGTGCAACGCGTCTCTATGAGTAGAAGAACGGAGATTGAAGAAGTTGATGAAAGTTGGGCCGTCAAATTGCTTGAGGAACTTGAAAAGGAAGATTTGAACTAGTGTGGTCAGAGGTTCCTTAATCGAGGATCATACCCCGTAGGGCCGCTCCTCCCAGGAACGCAACACCTTCAGGTCTTTTGCCGGCAGATAATCGTAAGCCCCCATCTGATCCCGCAATACCGCCTCCGCCACGGCGAAGTTCTCCGCTTTGCTACCCAGCATGTTGAAGTACCAGGCGAAGGGATATCCAACACGACGGTCATAGCCATGGATCACATTAGCCAGCTCGGCGCCATGTAATTCTCCTGTACCGGCCAGAGAGACGACCTTTTCTGAGAATGTACTGAAGGGCTTGGCGCTTAACCGACATTCCCCATCGCTGTCGATATACTCTCGCAAGGCCAAGGCCCAATGTTGACAGAATGGACCATAGTCGTTGGCACTGCTCAACGACCAGTCGTCAAAGAATCGTCTCAGATTGAACAACGCCCGGCTCTCCTTGGAGGCCTCTTTCAAGAGTCGCGCTACCGGTGTGATGCGGCGAAATAGAAAGTGGGCATCACCCATCGGCTCGGGCATCAGGCGCGAGCATTCCAACGGATCGAGAAACTCCTCAATGCTCTCGGGAAACCAGTCCTTTTCCAAAAGAGGACGTTCGAGGACCTCCTGCAGCTCCTCTATCTCGATCTGCATGAACTCATCGGGATTGTCACCGCAGACTGCGCAGAGGTAATGGGTCTTGCCCGCCAGGCGTGTTACGAAATAACCCATCTCTGCATAATCGGTAATTAGCCGGTCCACATTACCGCCTGACTGAGCTTCGGCCCATTTCGCAATGTTGTTATTGACCCGCTGATATTCGCTATCCACTACACCGCCTAGACGGTGCCAATTGCCACGCGTGGCCACATGACTGAAGTTCAATACAGGCATCACCGCATTGATCTTCTCACAAAGTACTTCAAGACCGTCGGCACTGGCAACGCCATTGCAGATTTCCGCCAGCTGTTCCGACTTTACCAATTGATAGTTCATACAACCGCCTCCCTTATCGGCGCA
>JASFJY010000084.1:0-9166 GCA_050119415.1 Chromatiales bacterium
CCGGGGGTCCCGCCTGGCCAGGTTGGGCAGGCTATTGACGCGGTGGCTGCTCATGCCTGCCTGGGTGTGATCAAAGAAAACGGGGTGCATCAACAGTGTGCTGCCAAGCGTATTCCAGAGGCCGCAGCGCGACGATGGGCGTATTCAGGATCGGTATAGCCAATACCCTGCGTCGCCTTGTGGATCACACCGAGGACGCCGGTGGCCTTGATGGTCGCAAGTTCGCTGACCCGATTATGGTGCGACAGATCAATGATCACCTCTAACGGCTCATTCGCTGCTGTACCGCTGTTTTCCATAAGATCCCCGCTTCCTTTTGATGCTGTTGACGAACTTGCAGTCGATTTCATTCGGTTCCTGTTAGCTTTGAGCACCAAGCTTGATGATCATGGCGCAGAGCGAGGAGGTCGCGGTGGCGGCCACCTGCTGGGTGCCGCCTTGCGTGTTGGTGGCGTTCGCCATGGCCAGGCCGGTCGTCTGTGACAGTGCCTGTAAAGCCACTCCCAGGGCCTGGACGGGCGATTCACCCAAAACCTTGACATTGTTCTGCGTGACCCCATCGGTGATTTGTGCATTCACGGTTAATGGCATTTCGATCTCCTCGAGGGGCTAGAATGTTTCACCCGGTCGCTTTAAAAGAAACCAACTTGTGGTTTTTTTATTTGTTATTCCTGAAATATCAGCAAAGTACAAAGTGTAACTGCCCCATGCTGAACTCGCCCTCGCACGGATCTCTCCGTCCAGCTGCAGTATTTGCTCATTCATCAATAGCTTGCTATTAGTTCAAACGCACATCCTTATCTGAACAGTGATTCCGGCGCGACCATCGCTTTCCCGGATGAAAGATTCGGGCTGGCCGACCGATCTCAGGATTCGTACTCCTGCATTATTTTTTCCGCCTCCCTCATGGCATACTCGAAATCTTGATTTTCTGTCGACGGCTCGGCAGGAGCAGGCTGGGCAGACTTTTCGGTTGTTAGGTTTTCCCGTCTCTGGCTTGCCCCGGATGTTGGCATTTGTCTTTTAATAGCGCTAACCACTGCCGCCAACGCCATCGTCGAGTGGTTCTGGTACTGGTTGGCATTGGAAAAGAAGCCGAGTTGCGAAGCCAATCCCATACCCAGGTATGCTCCGGCTATGGTCACGGCGGGCGACTGCCCCAGCACGGTATTGTTGGTAGCGGAAACCATTCCCGATAGCGCAGAGCCGGGGGCAAGGTTAGTCGTATCGCTTCGCGGCGGCCTGCGTGTTTCATCAACACTCGATTCGTCGTTGTCGGAAACTTGCTTTGTGCCTTTTTTAGATTTCACAACAAGCCTTCCTAAGACTCGATACCCAGGATTTTATGCACGCTTTCCGCGGTCGTGGCCAGGGCCGTGATCGCGCCGTTGCTTTGCTGATCCACCGCCGCGAAGAAGAGCCGCTGCTGCGCCATTGACGCTCCGAGATAGGCATTGACCGTAGCCACTGCGGGGCCGAGTCCCAGGGCCGAGACATTACTCTCGGTCGCCTGATCGGCATAGGCGGGGATGGCGTCGGCAAATACATCCTCTCTCGCGCTCTGCTTTTCACCTTTCCGTGTGGATTTTGAGTTGGTCATAGTAGGCTCCAGATAGGCTTAGTGAAAGGCTCCACCCCTTTCCGACTTGAGCGCAATCCGCGACCGGGTAAATCCTGCCAGACGAGCCACCAGGGAGGAGCGACCGCGATCACGGCTCATCAGGAGGGCGAGGGGGTCGGTCCCACCGCCTTGAGCGCCGACAGCAGCGCGAGCATGTTGTCCGCCACATCGCTCTTGCCGACCTTGGCCGTTGACACCGCACCCGCCATGGTGTCCAGACTGTAGAGCTGGATGACACCCTGGTTGGTCGCCGCCTGCGCGGTGATGCCCAACTGTTGCTGGGAACTGGTGGCGTTCTCGAACAGAATGCCGGTGGAGTGGGCCAAGGCCTGGTAGACCGAACCCAGTGCCATAGCGGGCGCATCGCCCAGCACCTCGACGTTGGACTGAGTGACGGCGTCGGTGATCTGGCCGTTGAGGGGGGTGGGAATTGCCATTGCTGTGCACTCCTTTGTATTGCTAAGCCGGTTGTTCGGGGAATTTCTTACATCTCACGAAGCGATAACCTTGATGGCGCTTCGCTCCACGGTTCAATCAGTCTAGGCGCTTGCTCCTGGCGATGGGCGCCAACACTTTAAGACACCTCGCAGGGTTGTTGTTCTGCTATGGGTCGAGCCTTGCATCGATATGAGACAAGCTTGCTTGGATTATCACCAGCCGCCTTGCGCATCTCGATAGCGATGGGCGTTCACCTGTTACCTGACGGGCTTGTTCTATAGACGATCCAGCATAGTGGTTTGTGAACATCCATTTCAGAAATTTCAATATATTGACTTGATCCTTGTTAATCGATTGTATTACAGAAGTCGCCACACTGTTGAAAAGCTTCGCAACAGCCAGCTTTTTACGTGCGCATTGCGCCTTGACCCGGAACATTTCATCTCGCCATGCGCTCGATCCATAATCAATCAGAGGATCCTGAAGTTGATTAATTGTCGGAATCAGCCTTCGGCTGATTCATCTGCAGGGCCAGCCATTGATAGAGCGACTGCATCTCACTCATACTGAGTCGGCTGCTGTAATATGCAGGGTTAGTCTGACCGGCCTGATTAGTGATGAGTGAAACCAGCATGGTCAGCTGCGCTGGCTCGGAGGGATCCTGCTGAAAGGACCACCATCCACTGGGTTCGGAATCGTCTGCTGACGATGAGGCCGCCCCCTCAGTCCCGCCCGTACTATTCGCTGGAGGGGCGCCGGACTTTCCCGGATAGAGCGCCTGTTGCAAACAGTTGACCAAGGGGTTGTTGTTGAGTTCCGGAGTTGTCATTAGGTTCTCCTGTACAACGGCGGTTGGATGAAAGGCCGGCATCCGCCCCGTATCATAAAGACGCCCTGGACTCGATGATGTGAAGTTCCCCTCGTGGGTTGCAGCTGTAACAGATCTGACCAAGCCTGTAGCAGAGTCCGCGGTTCGCCTCCACCGTAAAAGCGGTTAATTCTCGGAAAGAGACCAGACGACGGTCATGGGGGTGATTGGGATCGACGCTCCCACCATACCAGTTGAGATGCCGGTATGCCGACTCGGTGGCGGGGCACAAGCGTGCGCGGATCCATACCTCGTCGGAGGCTATGGTGCCGAATCCACCGTTTTCCCTTTCAATGCTTTGGGGGTGGACCACCTCAACCCCAATCAGCTCCGGGACCACGGCGATGCTTGCCTCCAGGCTGATGCCATCCAGACTCGCCCGTATCGAGAATGGCGCCTCGGGCTCACTCAGCCGGTCAAGGGGCAGGCTACGCCAATCCGGACGCCCCTCAGGGTCAGGTTCACCGCCTTGCCATTCGATCGCCAACGCTTGGGCGGTTTGGGAAGTTGTGACGGCACGGACGCTGAGCGCTTGCCCGGGAGCGTAGGTCTGATACCACAGGCCACTCTCGTGCAGGCGGGCGCCGAGAATCTGCAGCTCAGAGAGTCTCCCCCCTTGTCCCGGCGCTGGCGGGATTGTGGGCTCTTCGGGTCTCATGCAGGCGACGAGCGTATCAACCACCAGCCTGGCCGCCTTGGGGGCCATGGCGCTGCGCTCAACCAGCTGGCCCGCAAGCATCGAAGCCCCCGATCCCAAAAACCGGAGCCCACCGCCCCGCGGACGGGCGCCGCTTATGAATTCGACCCAGCCCTCAGGAGGTTGTTCACGGGGGCCAATCAGGGTCAGGGCCCGTGAAACCGGTTCGATCTCCAGGGTGTCGATAACGCCGTCGTGGACTTTTCCGTCACCTATGTGCTCCGCGGCATCGGCAGCAAAAGCCCGCAAACCCTCGGGCAGGAATGTGAGGAAGAGTACCGCAACTGGCTTGTTGTCCCGCCCCATCAAAGTGTGAGGTTGAGAGCCAACGATTCGGTAGCGCTCCGCGCTGACGGGTGCGGAAAGATCGATCCCGGTCTGCGCCAGCACTGCCCCCTGAACCGTCTGTTCCATAGATTGAGACACCAGAGGTCTGGCTGCGATCAGTCCCCATTGACCGGCCCAGTTTGGGATGACACCGCGGTGAGGACGGCCATTCACCAGCGTCTGAATCAGCTGCCGCCTGACCAACAGTACCTCGACCCGCTCCTGGATCACAGTGTGTGGCAGGGTGAAAATGTAACTGCTCGCTATGTTTGCCACTGGTGCCCTCCTGCAGGCCGCGCCGAGTGAATCGCGTGGATGACAAAGCCGGCTTGGCGAGTTCTTGTGCCGCTGCGAATGACAACCTTCAGCCCGAATGCTTCACCCGGTCGCTTAGAAAACAAATCAACTTACTCAATCAAGACGCTGAGCTGGACCGGTTTGTGAAGCCAGAGTAATTGAACCTATCTCATCATCCCGCACGGGTTGTGTAGCAACACTGAAGCACTATTGAAAATCGAAGAAAGAACAGGCTTATCAAGTAACCATAACCATATTCTTACAAGATAAACTTGCAATCTTTATCACCTCAGATCTATTCAATCATAGACGGAATTCACAAAAGCTTAGTTTCATCCGTCATTTCATCATGCACGATTGACAACAGAGTCAGCTCGTACATTCGTTCGCACCCAAGTTTTCATTCAACTCCGGCCAGTGCTTACAAAAAAGGATACTGCGCTCGAAAGTTGGCACCTTTCTCGTGCATCATGCGAGACCACCGTTCGCCATTGGCCGGAAAACGACAAAGGAACCATTGGCATGGGACAGGGAAAGCAACGGACTCGTGAGGCATTGCGTACGCAAAGGCCTTCGCCTTCAAAGATCATTGCCGCTATAGACAATCCACCAGGCGTGCAAACCGGCAGTAAGCCGCACTCCCGGCACTCGCCGAGTCGCGTGTTAGCCGACACCTTGAGGACCGATGTCGATCCGGCGCAACGGCACCGCCAGGATATTCCGCACAGAACCATCTGGCCAGTCAAGCGCGAAAGCGATGCTTACAGAAAGCAAGGTTCGGAGTCCGCCCAAACGCCAGCAGACCATTCGTCATTATCCCAGGTTTTTTGGTCCATCTGGAAGGAACATCACGACTACTTGAGAAGCCATAGCCTGCGCTGGATGTCGAACAACGTGGATGATGCCGACGATGCGTTGAGCAGTGCGATGCTGCTGGCGTATCGCAAATTTCCTAAGTACGCCCACAATATCAGTAACACGCGTTATTGGTTGACCCGCCTGGTCCACAATGTCTGCATGGACCATCACAGAGCTGCCCATCGTCAGCATGGCATCGAGTCTGACTTGCACTATGGTGCCATGAAAGGTCTTACGCACGAGAGCCAGACGGTACAACAGCCGGATCAGAAAATCATGAATGAGGAGCTACAGGCCAGCCTTGAGGAGAGCCTGCAAAGTCTCCCGGCATCCCTGCGACTGCCATTGATTCTTCGTTGTCTCCACGGGCTGACCTACCCGGATATTTCCGCGCGAATGAACTTGAGCGAATGCGCCGTGCGCAAACGCGTGCAGTTGGCGCGGGATAGACTTAAGGACCGGGATGAGATTGTTTAGCCGAGGATCTATCCCGCAAATACGACACTCGCGCCGGGGATGCCATGCACATGCCAAACTACTTAGTTTCTTTTCTAAGCGACCGAGTGAAACATTCGGGTTAAGCGGCATATTCAGCTGCTTTTCTCAAACCCAGACAGCACAGCAGCCGCGCTCTTACCCACAGCCTCCAGGTTTTCCTGGGACGCGGCTACCGCCGCCTGCATCTGTTGCAGGATCGGTATATAGAGGGGTGCTTTAACTTCGTTTTCGACCATGAGCTTGAAGATCACACCCTGCGCCGTTGTACTCATGGTCATGATGTTGCGCAGATAATCCGTGGCGTCCTGGACGGCAAAGGCTGCTGCCTGACTGACCTTGGGATAGGCGATGGTATTGGCGTAGACCGTGCTCGTGCCATGTACAGGAGCCACGGAAGTGTCCGGATAGTCGTTGAAAGCGCCCATCACGGCACCGGTTGAGGTCCTGACGGCATCGACAACCTGGCCGTTAACCTCTTTTAATTCCTGTTGTTCTTCACTCATTTTGGCATACTTTCCCGGTCATTAGGGTTGATTGCAGAGTATCGGTATCGCGGTGCTGCGCCCGCCCCGGTTATCCCTATGTCTTACCGCCTGTCATACCACCGCCAGATGCCTCCAGGATCATCCGGCAAGCGCTGGATGTCACTGCATTGTTGATCGTCTGAAGGCCGGCTTGCGCCTGCATCGCATTCTGCATGGAGAGGCTGACCGAATGTGCCATGGTCTGATAGACAAGCCCCATCGCCTGGGCAGGCGCTTCACCCACCACCTTCACATTGGTCTGGGTCACCGAATCGGTAATTTGAGAATTGACCTCGTCAGCCATGATCTTCTCCCCCGGCTAGGGCATCGGCCTATGGTTGTGAATAATGTTCATCAGCTACTTCTTGCTTGCCGCCAGAACCGTGAGCAACGCCAGCAACAGATCGGAGGTGTCGCTCCGAGCCAGTTTCGCCGAGGCCATTGCATTGGCCATGGTCGAGGCGCTGTATAGCTGAATGACCCCCAGGTTGGTGGCTGCCTGGCTGGAGATGGCCGCCTGTTGTTGAGCTTGCACCGAATTCTGGAACATCAGCCCCATGGAGTGGGCCATGCTCTGGTAGACCGTACTCATGGCCACCGACGGTGCATTGCCCAGCACGGCCAGGTTGCTCTGTGTCACCGAGTCGGTTATCTGGCCGTTCAAGGGAGTGGGCATCGCCATCTTATCCTCCAGTTTCACTCATTGAATGCACCGCTATACGCTAAGATTCGATGCCTAGGATCTTGTGCACGCTTTCCGTGGTAGTGGCCAGAGCCGTGATTGCCCCGTTGCTTTGCTGATCCACCGCCGCGAAGAAGAGCCGCTGCTGCGCCATTGACGCACCGAGATAGGCATTGACCGTAGCCACGGCGGGGCCGAGGCCCAGGGCAGTTACATTGCTCGCGGTCATCTGATCGGCATAGGCGGGGATGGTGTCGCCCAACGCCTCCTCGGTCTGTTTTTCACTGCTCTGTGTGGATTTGATGTTGGCCATGACAGGCTCCGGATAAGCTTAGTTAGAGAATCGCCCTTTCCGGCTTGTCCGGGAGCCGCGACTGGGCAGATCCCGCCAGACGAACCGGAAGTAAAGGCGGCCACGATCACGGCTCATCAGGAAACAGGCGCTGTCGGTCCCACCGCCTTGAGCGCCGACAGCAGCGCGAGCATGTTGTCTGGCACATCGCTCTTGCCGACCTTGCCCGTGGCCACCGCACCCGCCATGGTGTCCAGGCTGTAGATCTGGATGACACCCTGGTTGGTCGCCGCCTGCGCGGCGATACCGAGCTGCTGCTGGGAGTTGGTGGCGTTCTCGAATAGAATGCCTGTGGAGTGGGACAGGGATTGGTAGATTGCACCCATTGCCATAGCTGGGGCATCACCCAGTATCTTGACGTTGGCCTGGGTGACGGCATCGGTAATCTGGTCATTTACAGGCGTGGGATAAGCCATTGAGATTTCCTCAGATAGGTTAGGTAACAAAGCAGGCGGCTAACTGCTGATGTTGGTTTGCCCGCAGCTTTCAATGATCAATGGTTCATTCGGTTCAAGACACGTAACAGGCCCCGGGCGGGGGGAATTCACCCCCCCTCGGCGGCAGTCCGCTTAGGCCCGTTTTCGCAAAACCGCTTGCACCGAACCGATAATCAGCTCACCGCCTTCAAGGCTGAGAGTAGCGCGAGCATATTATCCGGCACATCGCTCTTGCCGACTTTACCCGTCGCCACCGCACCCGCCATGGTGTCCATGCTGTAGATCTGTATGACGCCCTGGTTGGTCGCCGCCTGGGCGGCGATACCGAGCTGCTGCTGGGAGCTGGTGGCGTTCTCGAACAGAATGCCGGTGGAGTGGGCCAGGGCCTGATAGACCGAACCCAATGCCATGGCGGGCGCATCGCCCAGTACCTTGACGTTGGATTGAGTGACGGCATCGGTGATCTGGCCATTAACGGGGGTAGGAATTGCCATTGCTGTGCTCTCCTTAATCAATTGCTGAGTCGGTTGTCCGGTTTGTGGAGATCCGGGAAGAGTCCGTAGTGGTTCTCTCTCATCTCACGAAGCGATAACCCTGGTTCCGTTTCACTCCACTGTTCAAACGGTCTGCGCCTGTAAAGCGGCGTTTGGTCCTTGCCTCTCGCCACCCACTTCGCACCCTTGTTGCCGCTGTGTGATTACCAGTTACTCAGCGGACGTGACCTATAGACGAATTGACGTGGTGGTTTGTGAACCTCTCATCCTGTTATTCAATTCCATCTGTCATTGAGCCCTTAGAATTCATCTCACAATCCGACAGGGGATTAATAGTTTAGGTTGCAGTAGCACCGTGGCGAAAAAACCTGCGATTTCACGCTACTTTTTGACCTGAGCGAAGCACACAGGGGATTTAAGTGACTTCACAAACTCCATCCCGGAAACGTTGTAGAGGTGTGGAGTTTTGCCGCAATCCCTGCCCGCAGAGTGCCACTAGGCTTGTTAAGAGCAATGATCCTGGAGAACTGACATGGGTGAAGATACAACCGGCAGTGCCGAACTGATAGAGACAGAGTGCGAAGCCTTGTTCGTTATCCGCGAGGCGGAGGATCTCGAGGAGATGACCCTCGCCTGTGATGACATCGATGCCGGAGCTGCCGAGACGCAGTCTTCCCCCCCTACCTCGTCCGAGGAGAATGAGGATCACAACTTAGGCGACTCCCTGGGTATGGAGTTTTGTGTAACGCAGATACAGAAAGCTGCACAGGCGGTCATGGAAGAGGCACGTAGGCTTGAATCAGAGGTAGAGCGCTACGTCGAGCAGCTGCTGACCCGCTTAACCGGGGATAGCACTGAATCGTCGTCGACACCGCAGGATCTCGCGCCCACCGTCAACGGCGATGAGATCGTGCAGGAAGCGCTGGCGGTCATGAGTGAGGCCGAGCGGCTTCAGGAACTCGTGATGCGCTTGTACGCCCGTATTGCCGAAAGCATCGAAGAGGATGAGAACGAGCATGACTGAGACATCGCCGGATAGCGCAAAGGTCATTGTTGACAGACTCACCGCCTCT
>JASFJY010000085.1:0-9117 GCA_050119415.1 Chromatiales bacterium
GCAAAAAACTTAAGTTGGTTTATTTTCTAAGCGACCGGGTGAAACATTCGGGTTGAACCATCACCATGACCCAAGCCACTATCCTGCTGGTGGACAACGGCTCCAGCAGGGCCGCGTCCACACTCAACCTCCGCCGTCTGGCGAACAGGCTCGGCGCAAGCATTGATTCGATCGTCCATCCCGTCTCGCTGCAACACGCCAACAAGGTTCATCCGTCTGACCTCGACGACATCCCGGCGAATATCTTTGTTCCCTTCATGAAGCAGCGCCTGGAGCGTGGCGAACGCCGCTTCATCGTACTCCCGCTCTTTTTTGGTCCCAGC
Source organism: Chromatiales bacterium (assembly GCA_050119415.1). Lineage (GTDB taxonomy): Bacteria > Pseudomonadota > Gammaproteobacteria > Chromatiales > Chromatiaceae > Thiodiazotropha. The sequence continues at coordinate 324 of JASFJY010000085.1, forward strand.
CGCGCGCTCTCCTCGTTTATCCCCGAACAAGCAGCCAGGCTGGCCTCGGAACATGGGAAGTTCGAACTGCGGCAATGCCCGGTGCTTTGTCCACTGCCTCGGGGTGAGCCGCGCTTGGCGCAGATTCTCTGCGATCAGTTGCCAGAATTTGAACAGACGCAGAAACGGCGCGTGATCCTGGTCGACCACGGCTCTCCGATCCCTGAGGTGACCGCCGTACGCCACTACCTCGCCAAGGAGATGCGCCGTCTTCTCGGTCCCAATGTCCGACTCCATGAAGCGGTGATGGAACGTCGTGAGGGTGGCGACTATGATTTTAACGGTGAACTATTAGAACCGGTTCTGCGCCAAACCGGTGAACAGGACGACCGCAGCCCCATCGCCCTCTCCCTGCTCTTCATGTCGCCGGGCCGGCATGCCGGCAGCGGCGGGGATATCGAATCGATCTGCCGGCGTGTTGGCGAGGTGCATCCGGGCTGGCCAATAGTGAACAGCGGCCTGGTCGGAGATCATGATGGACTGATAGCGATCCTGCGCGACCGCCTTAGCGCCGTTGCAAGCGCTGCCTGAGGTAAACCAACATACACAAGGAGTCCGCATGCAGCCCCGTATCAGTATGATCACTCTCGGCGTCGCCGATCTCGAACGCTCGATCCGTTTTTACCGCGACGGCCTCGGACTGCCGCAGATGGAGTCGCCCCCTTCAGTGGCCTTCTTCACCCTCAATGGCAGCTGGCTCGGCCTCTACGGCCGGCAGGCCCTGGCGGAGGATGCTACTGTCTCGGCCGAGGGTGAAGGCTTTGCCGGTTTCACCCTGTCCCATAACGTCACTTCGGAAGCGGCGGTGAATGCCCTGCTGGAACAGGCGGTGGCGGCCGGGGCAAAACTGGTCAAGCCGGGACAAAAGGTCTTCTGGGGCGGCTATTCAGGCTACTTCAGCGATCCGGACGGCTTTCTCTGGGAAGTGGCCCATAATCCCTTCTTCTGGATCGGACCAGAAGATATCGGAGATAGTCGGCCTCTTTGAACTCGCCGTGCTCTCTGCTCCCGGTGGCATTGAGGCAGCCATCGATGCACAGCATGGAGCCGATTTTCTGCGCCTCCTCCTAGTGTACCCCGTCACGGATTCTGTAACATTCAGCGAGTCAGGAAGGGGCTAGCCGCTAGGCGCGCTCCGCAGGGAATGGCATCCTGGCGAGTAGCCCCGATTCTTCGAGGCCTGAACAATACCTTACATTCAGCAGGACATACAGCAGGCATCCCAGCCCAGCGAATCGAGGCAGGAAGGTATAGGATAGATAGTATGAGCCTATTCAATGACGCGCCGAACAGTGCTGAGCTTGAGCCACGACCAGCCCGCCTCTGGCTGCTGGTCGGCGGCTGGTTGCTCTTCGCTCTAGGCCTGATCGGCATTGCTCTGCCGCTGCTGCCGACCACCGTTTTCTGGATCGGCGCCGTCTGGTGTTGGTCCCGCAGCGCTCCCCGACTGAGCCATCGCATCCTCTCCCACCCCCGATTTGGTCAGCCTGTCCACCGCTTTATCGAGTACGGCATGATAAGCCGGCCTGGCAAGTGGATGGCGCTCAGCGGCATGGCCATCGGCTACCTCCTACTGCACCTGTTCGGCCATCCGGATTGGATACTTACCCTTTCGCTCGGTTTCATTCTGCTGTTGGTTGGCGTGTGGCTCTGGCAACGCCCCGAACCGATGATGTCAAGCCAGTCACAACAACATGCCCCGACCTTCACCGATTTGTCCGAGACGCCCTCCTCCGCCCCCCAACGCCGCAGTTGCGACTGTCCCCCAACCGACTAAACGGGCCATTTTTGCTATAGCTGTAGAATGCCGGCGCTGGCTAATGAATAATGCCCAATGCGAAGCCTTTGGCATCTTCACCCCATGAGGGAAACCATCTCGACTGAAAAGGGACAAAACAGATCTTCACCAACAGAGTGCAACCGTCAAATGTCCGCCTCTCGATCCGCCTTATCGCTCTTACTTCTGCTTTGGTTTGCCAGCCTGACGCCGGCCCTCTGCGCCGACCGAGCCCAGGAAAGCCAAATCTACGACGATATGCCCACACTGAGCCAGGTGGAGTTGGCAAAGGTATCACTGGAAAACGACCAGACACTGGATGACTCCCAAAAGGCCAAGGCCCTGGAGATGTACGACCATGCCGCCAACTGGCTGCAGCTGACCGAACAGACACACCAGGAGCGCAGTCAACTCGAGGAGACAGTCAGCAACGCTCCACAACTGATCGCAAAGCTGCAGGACGAGGAGGCCAGCAGCGAGGAGAGCAGCCAGTTGAGCGATTTCATCAGCGCTGCCGATCTGCCGTCACTGGAGCTGCGCATCAGTGAAGACGAACTCAGCCTGACTCAGGCCCGTGAGGCGCAGAAGCGCCAGCTGGAGTCGCTGGCCAAGCTATTGGTCGGCAGCAAGCAGATCAACGAACAGATTGACGAACACAGCAAGACCCTGGTGCAGATTCAATCAGAGATCAGCAGTCTGCCGGTGAGCGAACCCGAAAGTCTCACGGAGGCCCGGCTGACCTCCCTGAAGAGCCGATATCTGCTGCGACAGGAGGAGCTTGAACTGCTCAAGTACAAGCTGAGCAACCTCAGCCTGCTGACCCAGCTGACCCAGGTCCAGCGTGACAGCACAGCCAACCGGATCAGCCGACTGCAGACCGATCTCGAACAACTCCATAACGCCGCCGCCGAACTGCGCGAGTCACAGGCCAGCGAAGCGCAAGAGGTCGCCGAGCAACTGCAGGAACAAAGCGCCGACCTGCCCGAGCCCCTGCGTCTCATCGCCGAGGAGAATGCACGCAACCGGGCCGAGCTGGTAGGGCTGGTAACGCGGGAGAAACTGGTCTCGCAACGGCTGGCCACCGCCAAGCAACAACTGGACGACATCCGCACCGATTTCGCCAGCACCCGCCAGCGGGTGGAGGTGGTCGGCACCAGCGAGGCGATCGGCAGCATGCTCTACCGTCGCCGCGAGGCATTGCCCTCGCTGCGCAGCTACAGTCGCAACTCCGCCGAGCGCAAGGCCGAGATCAACCAGGCGACAGACCGCCAAATCACTATCGAAGAGCTGCTGCGCGAACGCGGCAACCTGCAGCAGGTGACGACCAATATCCTGCAGTCCCTCCCCGAAGCGCCCGAAAGAATACGCAGCACGGAACTCCGCACCCTGACAAAAAACCTGGTGCAATCCCGCCGCAACGCCCTCAACGAACTGCAAAAGGTCTACAGCCGCCATATCGCCGCGCTCACCTCGCTCGACCTAGCGGAACGTCAGCTGGTGGAGGTCAGCGAATCCTACATCACCTATATCAATGATCAATTGATCTGGATATCCAGCGGCAAACTGAGCAATCTGCAGACCTTGGGCGTCAGCCTTGCCTGGCTTCTCCAGGATAGCAATTGGACACAGCTGATCAAGGATAATCTCGCCGCCTTTACCCACCGACCGACCTTTGCGTTTATCGTCGCGCTACTGGTTATCGTGCTGATCCGCTTGAGCAAGGATGCCGCCGTCCAGCTGCCAAAGCTGGCCAACTCGGTGCGCAAGATCCGCAGCGACAGTTTTCCCCTCACCCTCTGGGCGCTCCTCTACAGCTTGGTCAAGATCGCTTTGCTGCCCCTGTTGATGATCGGTCTCGGCATTCAGTTGAAGATGTTGCCCACGGCGGCCCCTTTCACGGTTGCCTTCGCCGAAGCCCTGGTCACGGTGGGTATTACGCTGATAGCCGCCCTGCTGCTCTACGAGGTCTGCCGTCCCGAGGGGGTCGGACCACTGCACCTGCGCTGGGATACACGCATCTGCGCCCCCCTGAACAGGGAGCTGGCTTGGTTGATTCCAACCGACGCCTCGATCCGCCTGGTGGCGACGCTCAGTGGCGGCGCCAATCTGCCAGGGGAGGCATTGATCGTCGGCCGTCTCTCGGTGATCGCTCTGTTGATCGTCGGCCTGATCTTCCTCTATCGCCTGTTGCAGAGGCAGAGCGACCTGATGATCAATTGGGTTCGCTCTAAGCCCCACAGCCTGCTGGTGCAACTGCAGTTCCTCTGGTTTCCTCTGCTGTTGCTGATCAGCATCGGTCTGGTCATCTCCACCACACTGGGCTACCAGACCCTGGCCTTGCGCATGATGGAGCATATGGAGGTGACCTTCTGGTTTTTCGTCGGCCTGTTCTTCCTCAAAGAGCTGCTGCTGCGTTACCTGTTCGTGGCCGAACGCCGACTGCGTTATGAGAACGCCGTGCGCAAACGTGATGAGCTGCGCGCCCAACGCCAACATGAACAACACGCAGCCGAGGACGAATCCGCGGCCATCGCGGTGGAGATCCCCGAGGTCAATTTCGACGCTCTCAGTGAACAGGCCAAACGGTTGGTGAGCTTCGGCTACCTGTTCGCCGCGGTGATCGGCAGCTGGATGATCTGGAGCGATATGCTGCCGGCGCTCGATTTCTTCAAGGAGATCTCGCTACCCATATCCACCTTTCAGATGGTGGACGGCGTCAGCACCGAGTTGCCCCTCTCCCTGAGTGATCTGCTGGTCGGCCTGATGGCGCTGGTGGTCACCCTGTTGGCGGCCAAGAACCTGCCTGGCGTGCTGGAGATCACCCTCTTGCAACGCCTCCCCCTAGACGCCGGCGCCCGCTACGCCCTCACTACTCTGATACAGTATCTGATTGTCGGCATCGGCGTGATCTCCGCTTTCTCCACTATCGGCTTCCAGTGGTCGAACATCCAGTGGCTGGTGGCGGCACTGGGTGTCGGCCTGGGTTTTGGCCTGCAGGAGATCGTGGCCAACTTCATCAGCGGCATCATCCTGCTGTTCGAGCGGCCGATCCGTGTCGGTGATGTGGTAACCCTCGACGACACCACCGGCGTGGTCTCGCGTATCCGCATCCGCGCCACCACCATCACCAATTACGACAAACAGGAACTCTTGATTCCCAACAAGGAGTTCATCACCGGACGGGTGGTCAACTGGACCCTCACCGACAAAGTCAACCGGGTCATCGTCAACGTCGGCGTCGCTTACGGCAGCGATGTCAACCACGCCATGGCGTTGATGTTGGAGGTCGCCCACGAAAACGAGAATGTATTGGAGGATCCGCAGCCGGTGGCCACCTTCGAAGCCTTCGGCGACAACACCCTGAACCTGTTGCTGCGTGCCTATCTTGGCAATATGGAGAACCGGCTGCAGACCACCACCGCTCTACACGAGGCAATCAACCGCAAGTTCAACGAGGCCGGCATCAATATCGCCTTTCCCCAGCGCGACCTGCATCTGGATACCAGCCGTCCGCTCGATATCCGCCTCAGCCGCGCGCCAAACAGACCCGAGCCGGAGTGAGTTCGCTGGATCTGTCTCTCGGCGCTTCGATCCGCGACTATCAGCTTCATTGACCGGCCAGCACTTTAACCGACGCCACCATATAGTCGACGGCCTGACGCACCTGTTCGTCCTTGAGCTGGGCATTGCCGCCACGCGGCGGCATGCGGTATTTGCCATCCTGGCCTTTGATGCCGTTCAACGCACTCTGATAGAGTGCCTGCTCACCCTTTTCAATGCGCGGCGCCCAGGCGGCATAGTCATCCACCGCCGGCGCCCCGGAAGTACCCAGCAGGTGGCAGTTGCGGCAGGTGCCCATCCAGATGCCGCGCCCCTTGGCCAGCTGTACCTCGTCGAAGCGCGGCATCTCAGGCGCGGCTGGAGCACTCTCGTCCGGCCCGCCGCATCCAAGCAGCAACAGACAGCCGCAAAACAGGATAGATCTCGTCATGGCAACTCCTTATCTCTCACTTGGATGTTTCACAGACAGACCATGCTATTAAGCCGACATATTTGCTTGCCGGGTTAATGATACTACCGCAGCGCACCAATAAAACCTCTACATTTCCGTTGCTGGCGCAACCTTGCCCTACCTGAAGCGAGCAACCAGAATGGTGTTATGGAGATTCACTGCTACAGCCGCCGACTCCTCTCTCCCTTTCACGGCGTACAACAAATCATCAGCGTGCCTGGAGGCATTGCTGAAAGCATGGATGGCGAAACCTGGAAGCTCTATGTGGCCGACGAACGCATCATCAGCCACACCGGCCTATCGGAGGTACGCTATGGCGATTGGCAATCGAGGCGGGGACGCCGGCGCTCAAAGATCCGCGGCACTGCACCCTCCAACCTGATCGAATCGATCGGCGACCGCTTGATCGAGGCCCTGGAGCACTATGCGGACCAGGTCCCCTTTCCCCTGGCCGACCGTTACGAATACTGGTTACTGCGTGGAGAGGATCAGCGGCCGCTGGCCCTGCTCGACAGCGCCCTGAATGATGATGAGCTGCCGGTCACAGACCACCCGAACTGGTATCCCGGCGGCACCTCGAGCCGCAGCTTTCGCTCCAAGGCCGGGAATATCGACGACCTGAAAAACCTGATCCATGAAACGGCGGGGCGACGTCCAGAAGCTGTCTGGATTGAGCGCAACACCCAGAGTGCAATCAACGCGCACGGTATGCGCTTCTCGGCCGAGAGCTTTCCGCCCCTGCTGCTCAGCACCGACTGGCCCTGCCCAACCGCCTGGCGGCTGGTTACCGATTACCTCGATTGGCAGGCCCCCTGGCTGCTGCAGCTGAACCTGGAGCGGGGCCTGCGCCAGCGCCTGGAGCAGTCCGCCTGGCAACGTCCCCGCGAGACGGGGCGGGTCTTCCGACTCTTCCCGGAGATCTGCGACGACGCGGGGCTGACGGTCACCCGGGTCAAGGCGAGGATGATGAACGAGGCTCCCACCAGCCTGCCCAGGGAACCCTTCTACCCTTTTAACAACGAATAACAGGCCGTCGAAGTCGTCATTGAATGAATGACGAGTAACTATCCCCCCGGCAAAGCCGGGGGCTTTAGTTGTGAACCGCTCAACCGGTACTTAGGAATAAACACGATATGGTACTTACACTCCCATCGCGTGTGACTTAAACTTTCTACTTGTCTCATGGTTTCTCCTTAGCGTGTTGCTTGGCGGCTCACGCTTTGGGGTTACTATGAGACTCCCGTTACTGTCAAACTGCTGATGCCTCCCCAGCAGAGCTGGGGGGTCTCCCTTTTTGTCTAGGCGGCAGTCCAGGCTCCCCCTGTTAAAAAAACAATGACATAGGCTGATGCGCGGGTCTGCTGGTGCTACGTTTTAGGTCCTGTTAATTGGCGGCAATCCGTTTATCGGCACTTGACTGAATGTAACTATTAGTTATACTGCTAATATAAGTCACATATTCGGGTACCCCAATATGGCACGCGATACTGCCGTTGATTACTTCACCGCTCGAGGCCTCAGCTCCACCGCCCCAGAAGACCTGAATGCAGCGCTGCGTCTGGTTTTGGACACGATGCCCACCCTGCTCTATGGCGAGCCGGCAGACGACTTGACGGCCGAGGAACAGCGGGTGCTCAAAGAAAGCGGCGTCGATTTAACTACGGTGGTGAACCAAGACCCTGTGGCGGAAACTGCGGTCCAGTTCGCGGCCATTATTGAAAGCAGCCTAAGCATTAAAGAAGCGGCACTGCGTATGGAAAAACCGGAAAGTCAGGTGCGGCAGATGATTGCACGGCGCACGCTCTATAGCGTCCTGCTTGATAACCGACGCTTCATACCCCTTTTTCAGTTCAGGAAAGACGGCGGTCTGCTGCCCAATATCACCAAGGTCAATGCCGCTTTGAGCGCCGATTTACACCCGGTCGAAGTCTTCGAGTGGTACACCCAACCCGATCCTGAGCTGTACCTCGGCGATGCTCTCGAGCAAACCGTCAGCCCGATCGCCTGGCTACTGGCCGGGGGCGATTACCAAACCCTGGTGACGTTCGCGAAGCGACAGTAATCGCTGTGTCGAAACTACCGAAGGAACCGGACCTTGACCGGTTACGGGATACGCCACCCAGTTTGATCACCCTTGGGCCAAATCTAACGCTGCATCGAATTTACAAACGTGGCGGGGATTACCCCACATTATGGAATACCTTTCGGCAATTCGGGCCGCTATCTCGATTCGACCATCACCTTACAAATGAGAAAGATGAGCCGTTTCAGCAAAACCGCGGCATCTTATACGCCGCAAGCGATGTGCCGACCGCGGTCGCTGAATATTTTCAACGTAACCGACGCCGCATTAATCGTTTTCGGCACAGTCCGTGGTTAGCCTCTTTCTCCTTACCTGTAGAACTTCAGCTGTTGGATCTCACCGACACGTTTTGTGTGCGTGTCGGTGCGTCGATGAAGCTCATGAGTGGACCGTTTAGCCACGCGCAACGGTGGTCCCAGGGCTTTTATGATGCGTATCCGAGCATTCATGGCCTGTACTATGCTTCGTCGTTGACCAACCGCCCGGCCATCGCGTTGTACGAGCGTGCAGATACCACTGATTCATTTCCTTCTAATACTCGTCTACACCGAGCGCTTGCCGATCCGGTGCTGCACAAACCGTTGATTATTGTCGCGCAAGAAGTTGGCTATCGGCTTATCTAATTGGGAAGCGATCCTGATTTTATCGTTGAAACATTGATAACATTTCTGATACCAATACCGGCATCGGCACGTGAGAGAACTGAAGTTTCTGGGAACTAGCCCGAATGTTTCATCCGGCAACGCGATGATCGTGTCGGGATCGTCGTTCAGATGTGGATTTGCGATTGAATCAATAGCAAGCTATTGATGATTGAGCAAATACCGCAGCTGGACGGCGAGACCGGTGCGAGGGCGCGTTCAGCGTAGGTCGGTTACACTTT
>JASFJY010000086.1:0-9069 GCA_050119415.1 Chromatiales bacterium
CTTCATACAGCGCGAACTTTTTTATCAGGTGGGTGGCTTTCCCGAGCAGGATCTGATGGAAGATATAGCGATCAGCGTCGCATTGAAACAGCTGCAGCCCCCTCATTGCCTGCGTCAGCGACTGATCACCTCAAGCCGTCGCTGGCAACAACAGGGCATTTTGCGCACCATTGTCCTGATGTGGGGTTTGCGACTGGCTTATCGGTTGGGGGTGAGTCCCCGGCGGCTGGCTAGGTTCTACAAGTCATGTCCGACAGCGCAGTCCTGATCTTTGCCAAGTCGCCGCAGCCGGGGCGGGTCAAGACACGCTTGATTCCTCGCCTCGGCGAACAGGGTGCCACGCAACTCTATACCGGCCTGCTGAAACGCGAGGTCGAATGGATCGCCAAAGATACCCCCTATGCCATCGAACTCTGGACCACCCCGGACAGCGCCCATCCTGTGTTCCTTCAACTGGCCGAGCGCCACCGGCTGCGGATCTATCCTCAGTGCGGCGAGGACCTCGGGATGCGCATGGGCCATGCCGCGCAGGAGGCGCTCGGTCGTTACAGTCGGGTGGTGCTTCTCGGGGTGGACTGTCCTGTGCTGAACGCCTCGCACCTGGATCGGGCGTTGCGCTGGCTCGAAACGGGTATGGATGCGGTACTTGGACCGGCCGAAGACGGGGGGTATGTGCTGCTGGGCTTGAAACGTTGGCACCCGCTGCTGTTTCAGGGCCACGCCTGGGGCGGGAGTGATGTGGCGGCGAGCACCCGGGGAGCGTTGCGTGAGATCGGATGGCGATGGCGAGAGCTGCCGATGCTCTGGGATCTGGATCGACCCGACGACTTGGCGCTATTTCTGCGTCTGGGATTTGAAATACCCTCCTAAATAAGGTCACAGCATCTGAGGTCACCGGTGTGAGGGCGCGTTCAACGAGTGTCGGTTACGCTTTGTAGTTCGCTGACACTCCAAAAATAACAATTAAAAACAGTAAGTGGATTTATTTTCTAAGCGACCGGGTGAGACATTAGGGCTATGGGCCCTTAGGATAGAGGATCAGGCTTTGCCGAGGGTTTTTGAGGGGCGTGACGGACGGGACTCACCACCGCGCCCATAGGTTTTGTTGTTGTCGCTTAGGCCCAGCAGCAGGTTGAGTGCCTGGTTGACTTGCCGTTGGTTCGCTGCCACGGTACCGCCATTGATCTCGTTCTGTTTCTGACACGCCTGCAGCAGATTGAGGTGGCGCTGCCAGGTCGTTGATAGCGCGGTGTTGCCCCGACAGGCCTCAAGGAAGCTTTCGGTTCCCCGACGATCGTTGGAGAGGCCCTGTTGATTGAGAAACTGCCGGTGGGCGCTGACGCTCTGCTCGACACTCTTTAGTTGCTGCTTCTTTCGTGTCAGGAGGGCTTCCAGCGATTTTCCGGGGGACGATTTGAGTAGCTGAAACTCTTGCTCAAGCAGATCGAGAAGCTGTTGCGCCTGTTCATTCTCATGATTGAGGATGCGCAGAAATTGGGCCTGTGCGTCAGGGTGGGTGTCGATCGAGGTCAAGGTAGGGAGATCTCCATCGCCAGCATCTTGTCGGCCGCGCTCTGCGGGTCGATGGTGAAGCTTCCGGTGGCGAGCGCGGTGCGCACGGCTTCCACCTGTTGTCCGTCGACGACCGGCATCTGCGCGATTTGGCCCTCCAGTTCCTGCAGCTTGGCGGCCGAACCGGTTATGTCGAAGCTATCGCTCCTGGCCTTGACCTTATCAGATAGGGCGCGACTGACGGCCGGATTACCCTGAGTGCGTTGCACGCCGCTATTGTCGCCGGTATTTTGCAGACTCTTGCTGGTTAGGCTGTTGATTTCTATGGCCATCACTACCCTCGGAAGCATGCTTTCGATATGTTCCTGTTAGCGTCCTGGCTCAGTATAACTTTAACAGCTAGCCTGGATGAAACATTCGGGCTATCCCGCACGAGGAGAGCGATGCCGAGGAATCAGTCGACCGCGACCAGGCCGGCCGAAACGACTCTGGCCTCCAAGCGCTTCTTCGAGGTGAGGTTTTGCACCGGAATCAGGTCGCCAGTGTTACCATCCCGCAGGGCCTTGCCCTGGCTGCGCACCTCGATCTTACCGATGGCCGAGAGGATGGTGATCCGTTTTCCGCGTTGTACGGTTTTCTGAATTACCAGCATGCTTGGCGTGATTACCTGACCTCGGCGCAGCGTGCGCTTCAGGCTGCTGCCCAGCAACTCATCGATATCGCTGAAATGGCCGCGCAACAGGTGGCTCGTGTCCATCACCTGCAGTTTCAGGTCTCCGCGTTGCAGTGGACTGCCTCGAGCAAGATCCTTGACGGCGATAACCACCGGCAGCTCGATACCCACATTGGCGGAGACGTAAAGGGTCCAGGATTTTGCCTGGGCACAGCGCACGCCGACCGTGGTGCGACCCAGACTGACGCCGCCGGGTGGATCGAAAGTTTCCAACGGTGTGTCGCAGTGGGGGAGACGCAGACGATGGTCGAGTGGGGTTACCGTGATCTGCAGTGCATCGCCGTGGTGGCTGAATGTCGTTTGCAGGTGTCTGTCGACCGCCTGGACGATGGAGTCATGACTCTGCACGGATGGGGCGGTTGCCTGCGCAAGACCGCTTATCAGGAGCAGCATCAACATCAACAACGGTTTATGGCAGCTGGGTTGGAGCATGAGGTCGAATCCTTCTTAATCAATCGTCAATTAATATGCAAGCACTGTGCCTGTTATCGATGGGCGGGAGGTGAAGGCTTACGGAAAGGCGTGCTCATTGCGGAGAATTCGGTTAAAGCTTGCTCGCCTTGAGCCGCCATAGATCATGCAGATAGCGCAAAGCTTAGTTTGAAAGAGACGAGGTGACACTATGGCAGGCTTAGCGGAAGGCATGAACCTTCGCAATATGGTCGCCGGCAAGAATCGGTTGGAGTTGCTGCTTTTCCGTCTACAGGGCCGTCAGACATTCGGCATCAATGTATTTAAAGTCAAAGAGGTGGTGCAGTGTCCGCCCTTGACGTCACCGCCTGGCTCCCACCCGGTGATACGTGGTATTGCCACGTTACGTGGCAACAATATTCCGGTCATGGATCTGTCGCAGGCCATCGGCGGCCCCCAAATGGGCAATGTCGCGGACTATTTTATAATCATCACCGAGTATAACCGGCGCATGCTCGCCTTCCTGGTCGGTTCGGTGGAGCGCATCGTCAATACCCATTGGGAGGACATCCTGCCGCCGCCCAAAGGGCTGGGTCGTAGCAGTTACATGACCGCGGTGACGGACATCGATGACGAGTTGGTGGAGATCATCGATGTGGAGAAGGTGCTCAGTGAGGTCCTGGGCACGGAGGATGAGCTGACCAAGCCGGTGGAGGTGACCGGTGCGGATCTGGAAAACTTGAAGATTCTGGTGGTCGACGACTCCCTGGTGGCGCGCCAGCAAATGAAAAAAGTGCTCGGTGAAGTCGGCATCGGTGAGGTCATGGCGAGGGACGGGGCCGAGGCCCTGAAACTGCTGCAGAACTGGGCCGAGGAGGGCAAGGTCGGTGACTGGCTGGCAATGGTGATCTCCGATATCGAAATGCCGAAACTGGATGGTTATTCACTGGTGACCGCTATACGCGAGGATAGCAGGCTGGCCGATCTTTATGTGATACTCCACTCTTCACTGAGCGGTGTATTCAATGAGAGCATGGTGCAGAAAGTAGGTGCGGATCATTTTCTGGCTAAATTCGTTCCGGATGAGTTGGCTCAGCTGATTACGGAGCGACTTAACCAATTGGCTTGACATATGGCTTTGAAAACTCAGCAAATGCAACCCAGATCCACATCGCAGGTGCAGGTCACTCCGGCTGACTACCTCTCATTCCAGCAATTCTTGCAGAGTGCTTGCGGCATCCAACTCGGAACCGGTAAAGAGTACCTGGTTTCGAGCCGTCTCGGCGGTCTGATGAAGGAGGCCCAGATCGGCTCCCTGGCGGAGCTGGTGCAGCGGCTCAACTCACCGGCCAATGTAAAACTCAGGACCCGGGTGATCGATGCCATGACCACCAACGAAACCTTTTGGTTTCGCGATATCGGTCACTATATTCTACTCAAGGAGACGATACTGCCCGATCTGAACAAGCGGCGGGAGGGCACCATCCGTATCTGGTCGGCGGCCTGTTCCAGCGGCCAGGAACCCTACAATATCAGCATGGTCGTGGAGGAGTACCAGTTGAAGTACGGCCGCGGGCGACCCGTGCAGATCGAGGCGACCGATATATCCAGCCAGATGCTGGCGGAGGCTCGCGCCGGCGTCTACTGTGGCCTTACGGTGGAACGTGGGCTTACGGTGGAGCAACAGAAGCGTTTTTTCCTGCCCAAGAATGATTGCCTGGAGGTACGGCCTGAGATTAAGCGCCGGGTCAATTTCCGCTCCCTCAATCTGGCCAGCGGTTATCAGGGCATGGGCAAGTTCGATATCATTTTCTGCCGCAATGTGTTGATCTACTTCTCCAACGAACTGAAAAAGGACATTGTCGAGCGTATGGCCAATATATTGAATCCGGGCGGTTATCTCTTCCTCGGCTCGACCGAGTCGATCAACCAGCTGACCAGCCGCTTCGAGATGAAGGTAGGCCACGGCGGCATCTCCTACCGCCTCAAATCCTAACCGGCAAAGCGTTGCCGTTTTCCCCTGCCGTTTGCCGCCGGATTGCCGGCGGCTTTGTTTTTTATAACGCAATAAAGTGTAAAGAACGCTATGGGATTTAATCTTTTTGCTCGCTTTGTGTTTTCAGCAACGCTCCTTTCCCTTCTCCCGGAATTTCTCCTAACTTATTGATTGATCATTAGGAATCGTGCATCTGCAGCCTTTATTCAATCACATAGGCATACAGCCATTGCGATCCTCGCGCTTCATTGCGCCCATTGCGTATAGCGAAGAACAGCCGATGCCGTGATACCCGGACACTCCTGAATGGGCTGGCACGATCCCTGCAGATATGTCGGTGAGTCAATGTTTGGAGTCACCGATGAATTTCGACGACGTTTTCGGCATCCACGAACAGGCACTGCAGCTGCGCTCTCAGCGCGCCGAAGTGCTTGCCGCCAATCTAGCGAATGCCGACACGCCTGGCTACAAGGCGCGGGATTTCGATTTCAAGGCGATGCTGGCCGGTGAAGTCGAGACCGGTTCACGCATGCGCACGACCCATCAGGGTCATATCCAGACCGAACAAGGCCTGGTGCCGCCCGCGCAACTCCTCTATAGGACGCCGATGCAGCCCTCGCTGGACGGCAACACGGTAGACACCGAGCAGGAGCACACCGCCTTCAGTGCCAACGCCATCGAATACCAGGCGACGCTGAGTTTCATCAACAGCAAGATCTCGGGGATCCGCAAAGCGCTCAGGGGTGAATAGCGGAGGTAACTAGTCATGTCCATGTTCAAAATTTTCGATACCGCCGCCTCGGGCATGAGCGCCCAGAGTCTGCGGCTCAACTTGGTGGCCAGCAACATGGCCAATGCGGATGCGGTCAGCAGCAGCACCGATCAGACCTACCGGGCGCGCCAGCCGGTGTTCAAGGCGTTGCTGGATCAGGTCAATCCCGATGGGGCGGCCAGCGGTGTGAAGATGGTCGGTGTGGTGGAGAGCAAGGCGCCGCTGGTGCAGGAGTATGCGCCGGATCATCCGCTGGCCAACGAGGAGGGCTATATCTTCCGTCCCAACGTCAACATGGTGGAGGAGATGGCCAACATGATGTCCGCTTCCCGTTCGTACCAGAGCAACGTAGAGGTCGCCAATGCGGCCAAGCAGTTGCTTATGGCCACAATTCAGATGGGTCAGTAAGGAGTCTGCCATGAGCGCTATTACCAGCAATTACGATACCTATGCCAGCCTCGGACTGACAGCTGCCGAGGAGAGCAATGAAAGCAGCAGCGAGCTTGGTTTGGAGGATTTCATGAATCTGCTCGTCACCGAGTTGACTCATCAGGATCCGACCAAACCGATGGAGAACACCGAATTGGCGACTCAGATCTCCCAGTTCGCCACGGTTAGCGGCATCGATGATCTGAACACCTCCTTTGAAGATTTTTCCAACAACATGCTCTCGCAGCAGACCATCCAGGCAGCCGGTCTGGTCGATCGCGAAGTGCAGATCGAGAGCTATCTGGGCGTGTTGCCGAGCGGCGGCAGCCTCACCGGCTCGGTCTATCTGCCGGCTTCGGGCAGTAGCGTGACCTTGCAAATATCGGACAGCTCCGGCGCACTGGTGCGTGAACTCTCACTGGGACAGCACGAAGAGGGCATGGTCGAATTCAGCTGGGATGGGATCAGCGACAGCGGTGACCATGTCGAACCCGGTAAATACACACTCTCGGCCAGTGCCGAGATCGACGGCGAGGAGACGGCGCTCTCCACTCTCGTCAATGCCTCTGTCGACAGTGTCAGCATCGGCAGCAGCAGCGGTGTCCTGGTTAATTTGGAAGGCCTCGGCCTGGTCTCCATTAACGACGTACTTGAAATCCACTGAATGATTTAAAGGGGTATTACCATGGCATTTCGAATCGCACTGAGTGGTCTGGATGCAGCCTCCACCGACCTGGAGGTTACCGGACACAATATTGCCAACGCCAGTACGGTGGGCTTCAAGGAGTCCCGCGCGGAGTTTGCCGATGTCTATGCCAACTCCATAGGAGACGTGAGCGCATCAGTGCCCGGGCGCGGCGTGCGCGTTACCCGCGTGGCCCAGCAGTTTGGCCAGGGCAGCACCGAGTTCACTTCCAATAACCTCGATCTGGCGATCAACGGCGAGGGCTTCTTCGTCATGCACGACACCGACGGCGGGATCTCCTATACCCGTGCCGGGGCATTCTCCATCGACCGGGACGGCTATGTGGTCAACCACGCTAACGCTCGCCTGCAGGTCTTTCCGCCCGTCGATAGCTCCGGCGATCTGTTCAATACCGGTAGCACGACCGATCTGAATCTGCCGGTGGTTTCGGGCAGCCCGCAGGCGACCAGTGGCATCGAGGCCTCCCTCAACCTGGACGCCTCCGAAACGGTGCCGGCAGTGGCGTTCGATGCGACCAGCTTTCCGCCGGATACGTCGAGCTACAACCACTCGACGGCGACCACCATCTACGACTCCCAGGGCGCCGCCCACACCGCCAGCATGTTCTATCGCAAGGAGGCCGACAATCAGTGGAGTGTCTACACTTTTCTCGACGGTGATAATGTCACGGTGGGTGGCAACGCCTTCGCCGATATCCAGTTCGACAGCTCCGGCGCGCTGCTCACCGGCGCCGGTGACGTTGATGCCGTCGGCAACGTTGCCATGGATCCCTACGTGGTCGGTGGCGGCGGCACTGTGGCGGATATCGACCTGACCTTCGACTACAGCGCCTCCACCCAGTTCGGCTCCGATTTCGCCGTCAACGAATTGACTCAGGACGGTTACACCTCCGGCCGTCTCAGCGGTGTCGAAGTGGACAAAACCGGCGTGGTCTTCGCCCGCTTCACCAACGGCCAGTCGGAACCGCTGGGTAAGGTGGCCATGGCCCGCTTCAACAACACCCAAGGCCTGAGCCAGACCGGCGATACCAGCTGGGCCGAGTCCTTCGCCTCCGGTGATGTGCAGCTGGGCGAGGCGGGCACCTCCGACTTCGGCATGATCCAGTCGGGTGCGCTGGAGAACTCCAACGTGGACCTGGCGACCCAATTGGTCAACCTGATCACCGCCCAGCGCAACTTCCAGGCCAACGCCCAGGTAATCACCACGGCGGACGCCATCACCCAGTCGGTGATCAACCTGCGCTAAACGCGAACACAGAGAGTACGCGGTCCGCCGGTCTTCTTCCCAAGTGTGTGGGGGAGGAGGTCGGCGGTTTTTTGTTTCTAGCCGTCAATTGCGCTCTTCAATCCTGAGTTTGATTGCCGCTTGTCGCGCATCCCTTGCATGCCGGGATCCTGGATTCCGGCCTTCGCCGGAAAGACGGACAATTAAGCCGGAAAGACAAGCAATTAATAGTGTTTGATTACAGGAGAGCTGGCCTGCTTCTTGCTGCATATCATACAACGCAATAGCGCAATCTGATCGAACAACAGGAGTAACCCATGGACCGCATGATTTATGTCGCCATGAGCGGAGCCAAAGAGACCCTGATCAGCCAGGCCAACAACTCACACAATCTGGCCAACGCGAACACCACCGGATTCATGGAGGATCTCAATCAATTCCGCAGCATGCCGGTGTTCGGACAGGGTTACCCCACCCGCGTCTATTCAATGTCCGAGCGCCCCTTCAGCAGTTTCGAAAAGGGTACCGAGCAGGCCACCGGCAATCCCCTGGATGTGGCGGTCAAGGGCGAGGGCTTCTTTGTTGTACAGGCCGCCGACGGCAGCGAGGCCTACACCCGTCGCGGCGATTTAAAAATCGATGCCAACGGCTTGGTCAGCAACGGCGAAGGTTTGCCGCTGATCGGCAATGGCGGGCCGATCGCCTTGCCGCCCTTCCAGGAGATCGAGATCGCGCCTGACGGCACCATCACTATCTTGCCGGAGGGCGCCACCCCGGATGCACTGGCCATCATTGACCGTATCAAGATGGTCAATCCGCCCATGGATCAGATGACCAAGGGCGACGACGGTCTGCTGCGCCTGCGCGACGGCGCTGAGGCTCCCGCGGACGCCTTGGTAACCCTGACCTCCGGCGCGCTGGAGACCAGCAACGTCAACGTGGCCGATGCCCTGGCCAGCATGATTGAACTCTCCCGCAAGTTCGAGATGCAGGTGAAGATGATGAAGACCTCCGAAGAGCTCGACAGCGCCTCCGCCTCGCTGATGCGCCTAAGCTGATGCCGGGGGCTGATATTAGGGACTGATGTTGGCAGGCAATTTGCACAAATTTACTTAGAAGAAGTTTAACCAGACGAACCGATAACTGAAGAGGAAGCGCGTATGTACCCCGCACTCTGGATCTCCAAGACCGGACTGGATGCCCAGCAGACCAATATGTCCGTGATCGCGAACAACCTCGCCAATGTGAACACCACCGGCTTCAAGCGCGACCGGGCGGTGTTCAAC
>JASFJY010000087.1:0-9043 GCA_050119415.1 Chromatiales bacterium
TCACCAGAGACTCCCTGACCGGGATCGGCAACTCGTCGACCTGGTAGGTGTAGTTGGGATGATCGATGCCGGCGGAGAGCTTGGCGCCGCCCTTGAGCGCGGTGATCATTTTTTCGCTGAGTTCGAAGCGCAGGAAGTGGACCGAGGAGGTCTTATCCTCAGTCGAGCGTTCCAGATCTTCGTTGGCGATGGGCCGTACCTTGCCGCATCCCTCCACCTCTAGCCAGATCCGGGACTCGATGCCGATCAGCTGGCTCAGGGCCTCCTTGCGCTCATCGATGTCACCGTACTCCATCATGAAGGTGGCTTTCCAATTCATGCCATCGGGAATCAGCGGATTGTAGACATCGAGTTCGTCCTGGATGCCGTCAGGTTCGAAGATCTTCTCGATGCGCAGCATCTCCTGTATCTGATACTGCATGGTCAGGTCGTCCTCGAAATAGAGCGCGGCATGGGGCCCGATCGGCAGGCGGCGCAGCTTTTTATGCTCAATTACCTTGGCACGGAACTCGGGGCGGATGCGCGCGTAATCTTCCAGGCTGTAGAGATCTTCATGGGACAAATGCGTCATGGGTGGCTCCTACTAAAGGCTCACTCTTTGTGGTGTGCAATGGGTTTTTCGGTGAAAAAGTAGTCTTTGAGTTCGTGGTCAAGGGCGGCATCGCGACGGCGGATCCACTCCAGCACCATGGCGGCGTGCTCCTTCTCCTCGCAATTTAGATACCGTAGGCCTTGCGGACCATACTGATCGGGTGTTCGGGAGCACGACCGTCGCGCAGTCCATTCTCGATATGGTGCCCCGCCATCGGGCAGTCACTGCCGTAGTGGTCGGCCTCGGCCTGCTTGACCCGGTTGACCACGGGTTTAGCGATTTTCATGGCGTGTTCGTGGAACTCGCTTTTTACCGCATAGGTACCGTCGTGACCGGAGCAACGCTCAATGGCGGTGACCTCGGTGTCGGGAATCAGGGAGAGCAGCTCTTTGGTCTTGGCGCCGACATTTTGCACCCGCTGATGGCAGGCCGTGTGGTAGGCGACCTTACCCAGTCCCTGCTTGAAGTCGGTCTTCAACAATCCCTCCTTATGTCTGAGCATGAGATATTCGAAGATGTCGAAGATCGCCTCCGAGACTTTCTTCACTTCGGGCTCATCGGGAAACATCAAGGGTAGTTCTTGCTTGAACATCAGGGCGCATGAGGGTACCGGGGCGATGATATCCCAGCCCTCGTCGACCAGTTTCGCCAGCTGGGGGATGTTGGCGTTCTTGGCCGCCTCCACCGCCTTTAGATTACCCAGTTCCAGCTTGGGCATGCCACAGCACTGCTCCTTGTCGGCAAGGGTGACCGGGATACCGTTGTGCTCGAACACGGTGACCAGGTCCTCGCCTACCTGGGGTTCGTTGTAATTACCGTAACAGGTGGTGAAGAGGGCCACCTTGCCCTTGGTGCGCCCAGCAGGCGTACACGCGGCGCTGCGATGTTTTTTGTCTGCCAGCCGTTTACGCAGTGGCTTGCCGTGGAATTCGGGGAGCTTGGCTTGCGGGTGAACCCCGAGGGTGTGGTCGAGTATCTCGCGGAAGTTCTTGGCCTTGTTGAGGGAGTTGACCACACCGGAGACCACAGGTATGCCTGCCAGCTTGCCCAGGTTGTCAGTGCTGGTCAGCATACGGTCGCGCAGCTTGACATCACCCTTCTTATATTTGAGCGCCTTGGCGCGCAGCATCAGGTGAGGGAAATCGATATTCCACTCATGAGGCGGTACATAGGGACACTTGGTCATGTAACAGAGGTCGCAGAGATAGCAGTGGTCGACCACCTGCCAGTAGTCCTGTTTGTTGACACCGTCAACCTCCATGGTTTCGGATTCGTCAACCAGGTCAAAGAGGCTGGGAAAACTCTGGCAGAGGCTGACGCAGCGGCGACAGCCGTGACACAGGTCAAAGACCCGCTCAAGCTCGGCGAACACCTTCTCTTCGTTGTAGTAATCGGGATTTTTCCAGTCAATCGGGTGCCGGGTTGGGGCTTGTAGATTGCCTTCACGTTGTGAGGTCTGTCCTGCCATTTTTCTTTGCTCCGTGAGAGGGTACCGGCGGCCCGAAGGCCGCCCTTTTGTACATATGGACGGGATTTAGTCCATTTCGTCCAGCGCTTTCTGGTAGCGGTTGGCGTGCGAACGCTCGGCCTTGGCCAGGGTCTCGAACCAATCGGCGACTTCCTCGAAGCCTTCGTCACGGGCGGTCTTGGCCATGCCCGGGTACATGTCGGTGTACTCGTGAGTCTCGCCGGCGACAGCGGTTTTCAGGTTGTCGGCGGTGCCGCCGAAGGGCATGCCGGTGGCGGGATCGCCGCACTGCTCCAGATATTCGAGATGGCCGTGAGCGTGGCCGGTCTCACCCTCCGCGGTTGAGCGGAACAGGGCGGCCACATCGTTGTAGCCCTCCACGTCGGCCTTGGAGGCGAAATAGAGATAACGGCGGTTGGCCTGGGATTCACCGGCAAAGGCGTCTTTCAGGTTCTGTTCGGTTTTACTACCTTTAAGTTCCATGTCTGGTCTCCGAATTTGATTGTTCTGTGGTTTAAGTAACGTCGAGCTCCTAGGCTCTTCGTGGGCGTTAGAATAATTCTAAAAGCGATCGGTGGCTAATGTTTGTTTCAATGGTCGCAATAGGCGCGGCCTAATAATCCCGGTTTGCGGCAGCCCGGTTCTGAAAGATTAGTCTAGTTGGCAGGATGTAGGTACCGGTTCATATCGAGATTTAGGTACTATTGTGCCGAATGGAGTTGACTCACTATAATTTCGATATGGTTACCACAGGCAGTAATATGGAACTCAGGCCACTGGCGATCGATTCGCTTCTGGCCGAGCACGGCATTTTCGCAACGGCGCAGCGCCGGGTTATCGCGCAGATTCTCTTCGCCCGCAACATGCACGTCACCCCGGAAGAGCTGCACGGATTGATCATCAGCAGTGGCAACAAGGTTTCGAAGGCCACTGTCTACAACACACTTGGCCTGTTCGCTGAGAAGGGTCTGGTGCGCGAAATCCATGTCGGCAACGCCAAGACCTTCTACGACTCCAATACCAGCCGACACCACCACTTCTACAATGTCGATACAGACGATCTCATCGATATGAGAGAACGCCTGGTGCCCCTCTTTCTACACACCGACCTGCCAGACGGGACCACCGTTGAGGCAGCGGATTTAGTGGTAAGGATTAGAAATAGAAAAGCCGGCGGGTGAGAGATCCGTTCCAGCGTCATAGGTCGAGATGTTGACCTGAGTCATTGATTTAGATTGATTCTAAATCTAACTTATTCCCTGCCTTTAGTGTGGGATTGGTGGCGGTGCCTGTGGGCTCTGCTCCGTTCCTGGCGTTGATGGCGAATAGCTCGAGAGAAAGAAAATCACCTTCTGGAGCATCGGTGTTTGGCGGTTTGTGGACAAACTGTCTTTTCAGTGGATTGCTCGAGCAAAAATCTAACAAAGAAAAGGTATTGGATATGCAATTCAAATTATTCGTTATGGCCTTCGCGCTTCTGGGCTCCGGTGGCGTCATCGCGGCCGAGGAGCCCATCAAGCCCATTCAGCCGGTCCAGAACATCAACCTGGGCATGGTGGAACTGGGTAAGAAACTCTATTTCGATCCGCGACTTTCCAAGTCCGGCTTCATCTCCTGCAACTCCTGCCACAACCTGAGCATGGGCGGAACCGACAATCTGAAGACCTCCATTGGCCACAATTGGCAGCAGGGGCCGATCAACGCCCCCACCGTGCTTAACTCCAGCCTCAACCTGGCCCAGTTCTGGGACGGCCGCGCGGCGGACCTGCAGGCCCAGGCCGGTGGGCCCATCGCCAATCCGGGCGAGATGGGTTTTACCCACGAGCTGGCCGTCGATGTGCTGGAGTCCATCCCCGATTACGTGGCCGAGTTCAAACTGGTTTTCGGCACTGACAAGCTGACTATCGAGGAGGTGACCGCCGCTATTGCCGAGTTCGAAAAGACCCTGGTGACGCCGAATTCCCGATTCGATCAGTGGCTGCTGGGTGACAAGGATGCTCTCAATGACCAGGAGCTGGCCGGCTACCAGCTCTTCAAGAACAGCGGCTGTGTGTCTTGTCATAACGGTGAGGCCGTGGGTGGAAACTCTTTTCAGAAAATGGGCATCATGGAGCCCTACAAGGCGAAGAGCCCGGCTGAAGGTTTGAGCGCCGTCACCGGCAAAGACGCGGACCGCTTCAAATTCAAGGTGCCCACTCTGCGCAATGTAGAGATGACTTATCCCTACTTCCACGACGGTGAGGCGGAGACCCTCACAGAGGCGGTTGACGTCATGGGCCGGCTGCAGCTCGGCAAGACATTTTCACAGCAGGAGAATGCCCAGATTGTGGCATTTTTGAAGACCCTGACCGGCGACCAGCCAAATTTCCAGTTGCCGATTCTGCCAGCGTCCACCGACAAGACACCGGCACCGAAGCCATTCGAGTAAAAGATCGATGGGCGCTTGCCGCCGGAGTGTGAGTCTCCTTATACTCCGGCGGCGGATAGGGAAGCTTTAGGAAGCTTGGTTTTGTTGGGGTATTTCATCGTCGCCAAGATGAGCGAAGGGTTTTGAGTCTGCCCTCTCCCGCCTATGGCTGAACCGGCAAGGAGAGCGCTTCAACCGAAGAATTTGGCAAGGGAGCGCTTGAAGAAGCCTTGTTTCTTGTTATTAGTTTCGAGGGTCTTTATCGAAGCTCTCACGGCGGGAACATAAGCGGCATCATCGTTGAGTATGTGGCTGAAAAGCCATCTGGATAGCAATCCGTGGAGTTCCTCCGCGACATTTTCACCCGATTCAAAGCGCTGTTTGTACTCGCTGACACGCTTGATAAACAGCTCATGGACACGTTTATGAGGGCGTAAAAACTCATAACCGGCCTCTTCCAGCAGCGATTCCTCAAAGCCGAAATGTGAAATGGTGTAGTCGATCATAGCGTCGATGACCTTGGCGATAACGGCGCGGTTTTGCGTAAGCTTGGCGTCATGCAGCTGATTGATGTAGTCGACAATCTGCTTGTGTTGGCCGTCAATGACAGCGATGCCGGTGTCGAGGTTTTTTGACCATTTCAGGTGAGCCATGCTGGTTACCTACCCGTATGTCGATTGCGATTTTAAAAGTTAATTAAAAAAACAATAGCAGTTTTGTACAATAATTGTACTGGCGCTTCAAATATTCATTGTTGAAATGATAGTCGCTCAGGCGTCTCGGGGCCTATCTGCTGGATTGACCGCGTGATAAGTGGGCGATAAACAGCGGCCCTGCAAGTCAAGGTTACTCTTCATCGGTTTGCTCTGATCACGCGACAAGGATGCTTCTATCCCCGCTTGAGATGGCGCTGAACATCGATGGGCGAGGGTAGATTACTGAAGCGCGGCACAGCGAGCCGCACCCAGGAGCGCGGCCTTGTCGTTGAGGATCACCCGAACCGGCATGGCCTCCATCAGCGGGCGCATGCGTCCCTTGTCGAAGAAGGCCTGGAGGAATGAGCCGTTTTTCAAGCGGGAGAGGATGCGCGGCGCGATACCGCCACCAAGATAGACGCCGCCGCTTGCCATCAGTTTCAGAGCGTGGTTGCCCGCTTCGCGTCCATAGAGATGCAGGAAGAGGTCGAGGGTCTGGAGGCAGATCGGATCCCGCCCCTCGAGTGCCGCATGGGAGACGGCCGGCGCCACCCCTCGCTGGGCGATCAATTTGCTGATCTCCTCGGGTATGGGCAGGCCCCGATATTCGAGCAGAAAGTGGTAGATATTTTCCAGGCCGAGACCGGAGACCAGGCGCTCCCAGCTGACATGACCATAGCGTTCGGCGAGCCATTGGTGGAGTTCGAACTCCAGGGCCGTGGCAGGGCTGAAGTCGGTATGCCCCCCTTCAGAGGCAAAGGGCTGATAGGCTTGGCCGTTCCAGATGATGCCTGCTTCACCAAGTCCAGTGCCCGCAGAAATGATGGAGCGGTTGCCACGGTCCTGTTCACGTCCGGAATTGAGAGTGAAGAAGTCGCTCTCTTGGAGAGCCTCTATACCCCAGGCATTGGCCTCGAGATCGTTCAGTAGCCACACCTGCTCAAAGCCGCAGTGTTCGCGGATATGAGCAGCGGATACGCGCCAGGGAAGATTAGTCGTGTTACAGGTCTGGTTGACCACCGGACCGGCAATGCCGATACAGGCCCTTTCTATTCGAGGGTTGGCAAGCTGATCGAGAAACTGTGAAAAAATGTCGGAGAGGTTCGTGGCCGCTGTACTTGAGAAGACCCGCTCGTCGAGCATTTCAAGATTGTCAGTCGATGTTACCTGATAGTGTGCCAGGCGGGTGTTTGTACCGCCGACATCCGCAGCGAGAATCTGCATGAATGGGTGCCTTTATCTGTTGTTCTTAATTTAGGGTTTAGCGAAACGCATAGGGCGCGGAAAGCGATTTTTATGCGACCTTATGGCCGCTTTGCTTCATCGACGGCCAAGCCCGAATGTTTCAGCCGGGTGCTTTGAAAAGAAACTAACAACTTGTTTTTACATGATATTATTGGAAGATTAACTAAAGTACAAAATGTAACAGACCTAAGCTGAGCGCACCCTCAAGCCGTGCAGCCGCGGTATTTGTTCAATGATCAATACGGGCTATTGAGAAGTAACTCAGGGATGTGCTGTTTACGGACCTAAGGATGGATTCAATTACCATTGCGCATCTAAGCGACGCTCCCGGCGCGATCATCGCCTACCCGGATGAAAGTCGGCCTAGGGTTTCACGGCCTTAGTCCGTTGCTGGCGGGGCGGTCTGCCGCCGATTCGGGTATTATAGCCGGGATGGATGTTTCAGTCATTCTCAATCCCCTGAACGACGCCCAGCGCGAGGCGGTCACCGCGCCGGTCGGTAGTCTGTTGGTGCTGGCCGGCGCCGGCAGCGGCAAGACCCGCGTGCTGGTCCACCGTATCGCCTGGTTGCTGGCGGTGGAGAACGCTTCGCCTTGGTCGGTAATGGCGGTTACCTTCACCAACAAGGCGGCGCGGGAGATGCGCACCCGCATCGAGACCCTGCTTGGGCAATCCTTGGGGGGCATGTGGGTCGGCACCTTCCACGGTCTTGCCCACCGGCTACTGCGCGCCCATTGGAAAGAGGCGGGGCTGCCGCAGTCGTTTCAGATCCTTGATTCCGATGACCAGTATCGCCTTATCAGGCGGCTGCTCAAGAGTCTCGATCTCGACGAGGCCCGCTGGCCGCCGCGCCAGGTCCAGTGGTTCATCAACAGTAAGAAAGACGAGGGGCTGCGCCCTCAACACCTGGACGATGGTGGCGATCCCTATCAGCGCCAGATGATCCGTCTCTATGCCGAATACCAGGCGGCCTGCGATCGTGGCGGTATGGTCGACTTCGCCGAGCTGTTGCTGCGTGCCCATGAGCTTTGGCGCGACCGGCCCGATGTGTTGCAGCACTATCAGGCGCGTTTTCGGCATGTGCTGGTGGACGAGTTCCAGGACACAAATGCCATTCAGTACGCCTGGCTGAGGCTGCTTTGCGGAGAGCGCAGCAATCTCTTTGTGGTGGGGGACGACGACCAGTCGATCTACGGCTGGCGCGGCGCTAAGGTGGAGAATATCCAGAGCCTGCAGACCCACTACCCCGGCACAACCCTGGTGCGCCTGGAGCAGAACTACCGCTCCACCGGCAACATCCTCAACGCCGCCAACGCACTGATCAACCACAACGCCTCGCGCCTGGGTAAGCAGCTCTGGACCGAGGGCGTCGAGGGCGAGCCGATCAACCTCTATGCCGCCTTTAATGAGATCGATGAGGCCCGTTTCGTGGTGGAACGCATCCGTCAGTCTGTAGAGGAGGGGCGCGCCCGTGCCGAAATGGCGATCCTCTACCGTACCACCGCCCAGTCCCGGCTCTTCGAGGAGGCGCTGATACAGGCGGCCATCCCTTACCGGGTCTACGGTGGTCTGCGCTTTTTCGAGCGGGCAGAGATTAGGGACGCCCTGGCCTATCTGCGTCTGCTCAGCAACAGGCACGACGACGGCGCCTTCGAGCGTGCTGTCAACACTCCGCCCCGCGGCATCGGTGCCAAGACGCTCGACGCGGTGCGAGCCCATGCGCGAGATTTCGACTGCTCGCTATGGCGGGCGTCGAAGCAGTTGTTACAAGGTGGTGCCGTGCCCAAGCGTGCAGCTAGCGCCTTGCGTGGATTCACCGATCTGATCGAAGAGCTAGAGGTCGAGACCCGGGGCCTGGAACTCTCGGAGACGGTGCAGCGGATGCTCGATCTCAGCCGCCTGCCCGAGCACTTTGAGAAGAGCCGCGACGGCAAGGGCATCGATCGTAAGGAGAACCTGGAAGAACTGGTCAACGCCACCCGCCAGTTCAACTTCGAGCTGCAGGAGGAGGCAGGGATGGACGAGCTCTCGGCCTTCCTCTCCCATGCGGCGCTGGAGGCGGGCGAGACTCAGGGCGACGCCTATGAGGACTGCGTACAGCTGATGACCCTCCATTCTGCCAAGGGTTTGGAGTTTCCTTTGGTTTTCCTGGTCGGCATGGAGGAGGGGCTGTTTCCCCACAGCATGTCCTGCGACGATCCGCCACGGCTGGAGGAAGAGCGCCGCCTCTGTTATGTGGGCATGACTCGTGCCATGCAGGTGCTCTATCTCTGCTATGCGGAGAGCCGGCGCCTCCATGGCAATGACAACTACCCCTTGCCTTCGCGTTTTATACGGGAGATTCCCGCCGAGTTGATGCGCGAGGTGCGGGCGGGCCCCTCCATCAGCCAGCCCCTCTACGGCGGCGCCCCCTACCAGGACAGCGAAGGGCTGACCGGCTTCAGCCTGGGTCAGCGGGTGCGCCACGCCAAATTCGGCGAAGGGGTGGTGCTCAACGCCGAAGGCCAGGGTCGCAGCGCCCGGGTACAGGTCAACTTCGAGGAGGTAGGCAGCAAGTGGCTGGTGGTGGCTTACGCCAACCTCTCACCCGCATGATGTCTATAATGCAAAAAAACCGATGAATAAGTCCAACAGCA
>JASFJY010000088.1:0-9011 GCA_050119415.1 Chromatiales bacterium
TAGCCGCTGCAGCCGAAAGCCGCCGCGTGCCGGTCGTGCGGCTGGAGGTGTCGTGGACGGGGTGGCCAGGGTTGCGTCCGGTGGCTTACCGGTGGCCTCTTCCAGATAGGCGATGAACGTCTCCTCCAGCGTTGCCACGCCGCTTGCCAGCTTGAGCGCCGCTGGGGTGTCGCTTGCCAGTACCTGGCCGGCGTGCATTAGCGAAATCCGGTCGCAACGCTCGGCCTCGTTCATGAAGTGAGTGGAGATGAAGATGGTCACACCCTGGCGGCGGGCGATGTCGAGCAACAGTTCCCAGAACCGATCGCGCGCCACCGGATCGACGCCGGAGGTAGGCTCATCGAGAATCAACATCTCCGGTTTGTGCACCATGGCCACTGCGAGTGACAGTCTCTGGCGGATACCGAGTGGCAAGGCGGCAGCCAAGGCGTCGGCATGTTCGTCGAGGTCGAAACGTTCGATCAACTCGTGCACGCGCGGCATCACCTCATCTGCTGGCAGATGAAACAGGCGCGCGTGCAGCACCAGGTTCTGGCGTACCGTAAGTTCCGAATAGAGTGAGAACGCCTGGGTCATGTAGCCAACCCGCTTGCGGGTAGCGAGGTCGTGGGGATCGACAGGGTGGCCGAACAACCTGGCGTTACCGGCGCTAGGCGACAGCAGGCCGGTCAGCATCTTCATGGTGGTGGTCTTGCCGCAGCCGTTGGAGCCGAGGAAACCGAAGATCTCACCACGCTCGATGCGAAAGCTCACGCTGTCGACGGCGGTGAAATCACCGAAGCGCATGGTGAGTCCCTTGGCCTCGATGGCCACATCGCCGCCGCTATTCACTTCGCGCCGCGGCACGGTGAGTGTGCGGTGGCCGGCGCGCTGAGTCTCGGGCAGGAGCGCGATAAACGCGGCATCGAGGTTGGCCGTGTCCGTTCGTGTCTTCAGTTCCTCCGGGCTACCGGTGGCCAGCACCTGCCCACCGTTCATCGCCACCAGCCAGTCGAAGCGTTCGGCCTCCTCCATATAGGCCGTGGCAACGATTAGGCTCATGTCGGCGCGACGCGTGCGCAGCCGATCGATCAGTTCCCAGAACTGGCGGCGCGACAGGGGATCGACACCGGTGGTGGGTTCGTCGAGGATCAGCAGGTCGGGGTCGTGGATCAGTGCGCAGCACAGCCCCAGCTTCTGCTTCATGCCCCCGGAGAGCTTGGCCGCTGGCCGGTCGCGGAACGGTGCGAGTCCAGTGCCGCGCAGCAGTTCATCAATGCGCTGTGAGCGCTCGGCGCGCCCCTGGCTGAACAGCCTGCCGAAGTAATCGACGTTATCGTATACCGAGAGCGTCGCGTACAGGTTGCGCCCCAATCCTTGCGGCATGTAGGCGATGCGCGGTGCGACGGTGTTGCGGAAGCCAGCGCGGCGCATGTCACCGCCGAATACCTCGACGCTACCACTCTGCAGGCGGCGTGCGCCGCTGATCAGCGCGAGCAGGCTCGACTTGCCCACGCCGTCCGGGCCGATCAGACCGACGCGGCAGCCCGCCGGGATGTCGAGCGTGATATTATCGAGCGCGCGTACCTTGCGATAGCGATGGCTTACATCGGCCACGCGCGCAACCGGGGAGGGTTGCGTGCTCATGGTGGCAGCCGCACCTGCAACGACTCGGGCCAGGCCACGTCAGTACCGAGCCGCACATAGGCCTCCCCCGGTACGCCGGTCTTCATGATGGCGCTGTGCTTGGCAAGTAGCGCCGGATCGATCTGTACCTTTACGCGGAACATGAGCTTCTCGCGCTCGGTGCGTGTCTCTACCTCCTTGGGGGTGAATTGTGCCTCTGGCGAGACGAAAGATACCTTTGCAGGGATGGTGTACTCGGAGATGGCATCGAGCACAATGCGCGCCTCGTCGCCTATGCGCAGCCGTCCCGCCTCAAGGGTCGGCAGGAAGATGGTCATCGAGGCATCGGTCAGGTCGAGTACCGTTAACACTTTGCCGCCGGCCGGAAGCACCTCCCCCGGTTCGGCCAACCGGTACAACACTCGACCGGCGGTCGGTGTCTTGAGTGCGCCATCGTCGATGCGGGTGCGCACCGACTCAGCACGCGCCCGGGCGGCGTCGATCGCCGCCTCCGCCAGTGCCAGCTCGGCCTTTGCTGCAGACAGGGCGGCCTGGGCCGTCTGCAGGGTGGTCTCGCTACGCTGCAACTGCTCGATGGGAATGTTCTGGTTTTCATATAACTCGCGCGAGCGCGCCAGGTTCTTCTCGGCCAGCGTTACCTCGCTCTTTCGCTGGGCGATCACCGCGGCGGCGGCGGTGCGTTGTTTCTGCGCCTGTATGACCTGTGCTTGCGCCTGGCGTAACTCCGCCTCCAACTCACGTACATCCATGCGTGCCAGTACCTGTCCGGCCTTCACGTCTTCGCCTTCCTTGAAGCTCACTTCAGCCAGTCGACCTGCTAACTTGGTGGTGATATCGACTTGGGTTGCCTCCAGGCGGCCGTTGCCGGAGGCGATGCCTTCCGGCAGTTCGGGCTCTTGCAGGTAATGCCAGGCGAGCACGGCGAGCGCCGCTGCCGCCACCGATAGGCCCACGAAGGTCATTCTCTTCTCGATCATCGCTTGCCCTCCTCACTCAGTGTTAACGTACGGGCATACCTTGCTCGGTAAAATAGCGGTCCACGCGCTCGAACCAGGCGGCTTGGTCCTCGGGGGTCAGGAAAAAATCAAAGCGTCCCGATGCGCGTTCGACCTCCATCAATGCGTATACGAAATCATATATCGCAGTGGCTGCACGCAAATCGGCCACCAGGGCGGCATTCTGCGCATCGAGTAGATCGAGAATCGAGACAGTGCCGCGGGAATAGGCGTCTCGCACCACCACGAAATTGCTCTCGGCGGCGTCCGCCGCTTGTCGCGACAGGCGAATTGCCGTGTAGGCGCTGCGCGTCGTGTGCAGAGCCGCGCGGACGCGCTGCTCAACACGCTCGGCCGTGGCCTGGCGTTGCATGTGCAGACCGGTCAATTCCTCGTAGGCCTTGGCCTTCTGGGCGCCGCGCGCGCCGCTGGTGAATAACGGCAGCGACAACTGCAGAGCTACGGTGGTTTCCGTGTCATCCAGACCTGGCAGGGACGCCCCTTGTGCGCCACTGCGGTCAAAGGTTTCGGTGCGATCGACATGCAGGTTCAGTGTCGGTTGCCAGTAAGCGTTCCGCGCCGATTCGAGGGTTCGCTTCTGGGCATTGATACGGGCGTTGAATTGCTGCAATTCGGGTGCGGAGGAAAATGCATCCTGCACGACGAAGTCACGCAACAGGCGGAAGCTTGACGGATTATCGATCAGTTCAAAAAGCCGCTGCTGGCTCGTAATGAGAACCGGTTCATCGAGGCCGAATTCCACGGTGTTGACCAGATCCTCGAGCGGCCGGTGCAATAGCGCATTCAGCGCAATCTCCGCCACGCGCGTTTGTGCCTGCGCCTCGACGACGGCGCGATGGGCATTGGCAATCTCGCTTTCCCAGCGGTAGACCTCGCTCGGCCCAGCGGTGCCGATGCGGCGCCGTGTCTTTGCTAACTCCAGGTTCGAGCGCGACAGCCGCAGGTTGTCCTTCTGGACACGCTCATTGGTCTTGGCTCGCAGTACGTCAAGGTAGGTCTGGGTGGTTTCGAGCACGATGTCGAGGCGTACCTGTGTATACTCGCTCTCACGTGCGGCCTGCAGTTGTTTCTGCACCTCGAGATTGGCCCAGTTTGGTTCCGAGTATAGGGTCTGATCGAGCGTGATCGAGCCACTGGCGGTGCGCTCGGAGCGGCCAGGAACCGCGGTGGCGTCATCCTCCTCGATTTTTATACTTCGGCCGCTGAGTCCAATTTGGGGAAGGAGGGCGGATCGGGCCTGGCGGATGTTCTCCTTGCCGGCAGCCACATTTGACTGTGCAACGCGCAGTTCGAGGTTGAGTTCCAGTGCTTCACGCACTGCGTTCGCGAGCGTGAGCGGTAGTCCGGTCGCTTCCGCTTCCTCGTGGAGCAGTTCGGCATGGGTCAGCAATTTCCACTTAGGAGAGAAACCGATAGCCCGAGCAGTACGCATGTTGAGCGTCAACCCTTCCGCACGAGCGAATGCAACCGGCAGCGTTGCGGCCGGCTCACCGAGCAGGATGCGTCTCACGTTGAGGGCAACGCGGCGGGCCAGCCTGTCCATTTGCACCGCCGGTGCGATGCCGACCAACAAACCGCGCTTCACGGCGGTTTTACCCTCGAAGGCGAAACTCGGCAGGCGCTGTTCGATGAGGCCGGCGACCAGTCGTCGGTACTCGAGCGGCGACAGGGCAGGTAGCGGACCCACATATACCGCCTGTGTATCTTTTGGGATGGATGCCAAAATGGGGGTTGCATCTTCCGCTCCTTTCACTGGTGTGATTGTGATACCGAGATCCTGGGCCACACGGATCACTTCATCCTCGATACCGGGGATTGATTCAGCAATTGCGCCATCGACCAGGAGTGCCAGTCGCGTGAACGGCACGACTTCTCGAAATGCAGCGAGGTCGCGGCTGATGTCCACATCCAGGCTGACATAGCTCAGGTTATGTTTGCCACTGGCACCCGCTTTATAGGGAAGGTCCTGAATCCCGTGGTTTGAGATGAACGGGGCTACCGTGGGCTTGGCTAGGCTGGCGCGTTGTGCGGCGGCGTGGGACCCCAGTGCACCGAGGGTGACGACGATGTCGGTGCGCGGATCGGTCAGGACCTTATCCAGGGCGGCGCGAACGCCGGCGAGTGTGCGGTCCGCATCGAGTTGCAGATCGGCCGGGGCCTGGAGATTAAACTCGCCGCGATTGACTGCGCGCATCTCCTCCAGGAACAAGGTCCGCAACGACATGACACGCTCCGATGATCCATCCGCGACAATGCTGACATTCACTACCGGCAGCTGGCTTGCAGCCTGCACCATGGCCGGTAGCGTGAGCATGATCGCCCGAAGGAGTGTGACAATTCGCTTTGTCATGTTCTGTCCCTATAGCGCGTAAATTCAAACACGCAGCATCGACACACTGGAGTACGCCGATAGTTAGGTAAGGGCCAATCTCATACAGCCGAGCACCCAGTGGGCATGGCCCACTTGGAATACTATGATCCACGTGTTGCGAAAATGGCAAGTAAGGGCTCAGAAAGACTAAGCATATTACTTGGATATCCGGGGCCATAAATCCGTTATTACTCAGCCTGTTAAATAAGGGTGATCCCATTGATCCAGTTGGAGTGACCGGCACTCACAGGCAATGATTGATGTGTCTGTAACGCAAGAGGTCGGGTTGATTTATGTGGTAACGGGCGAGTCGGCAGGCCAGGATGGTATCGCGTGTATTTGCTGAAGGTCGCAAACCGGTTGACCGGTCCGGAAAAGGGTGTTTATTCTTCCTATGCAAAAACCATTTTTTTAGTATGGGTATATAGCGGAACGTAACTTGAATAAAAAAATAGTATTTTACTTCCTCACTATTTTTCGTTAATCGACTATTTTATTGAAATATAAAAACAGCGCATATCTTGCTGTTTATTTGAGGATTTGTCTGCGACCGCTGGGATCGGGCAAGCTGAACAAACAATATGGAGATTGTGGCGATGGAACGAAAAGATTTCGATTTTTCGGCCGTGGAAAAGCGCCTGGGGATTTCCCGCCGAAGCTTCCTCAAATTCTGCAGCGGTGTGGCTGCTTCACTTTCTCTCCCCTCGGGAGCCGCCATGGCGATGGCCGAAGCAGTGGCCGATTCCACGCGCCGTCCGCCGGTGATCTGGCTGCATGGCCAGGAGTGCACCGGTCCCAGCGAGTCCCTGCTGCGCTCCGAACAGCCCTCGCTGGAGCATCTGATCCTCGACCTCATCTCCCTCGACTACCACCAGACTCTCGATGCCGGCGCCGGCCATCAGGTGGAGGAGATCAAACGCCAGGTGATGCAGGAGAATCAGGGTAAGTACCTGTTGGTGGTCGAAGGGGCCATTCCCCTGGCCAACGACGGTATCTTCTGCAAAATCGGCGGCGAAACCATGGTCGACATCACCCGCGAAGCGGCGGAGCATGCCGCCGCAATCGTCGCCTTCGGCTCCTGTGCCAGCTGGGGAGGCGTGCAGTCGGCGGCCCCTAATCCCACAGGCGCGGTGGGCGCGCCGCAACTGCTGCAGGACAAGACAGTGGTGACCATCCCCGGCTGTCCGCCCAATCCGGCCAACTTCATCGGTACCGTGCTCTACTTCGTCACCTATGGCAAACTGCCGCCGATCGATGAGAAGGGCCGCCCGAAATGGGCCTACGGCCGTCTCATTCACGAGAACTGCTATCGCCGCCCCCACTTTGACGCCGGCCGCTTTGCCCTGGAGTTCGGCGACGAGGGCCATCGCAAAGGCTGGTGCCTCTACAAGCTCGGCTGCAAGGGACCCGAAACTTATAACAACTGCGCCAGCCTGGAGTTCAACAACGTAGGCGGCGGCGTATGGCCCGTCGGTGTCGGCCATCCCTGCTTCGGCTGTTCGGAGGGCGGCGTGGGTTTCAACAAGCCGCTGTTCAGCCTGGCCGATGTGAAGACTCACACACCGCCCAACATGTTCCCCTCGATCAGCGATCGCGAAGGCCAGGCCGCCCTCTCACCTGGCGCGGCGGTCATCGCCGGCGCCGCGGTCGGTTTGGCGGTCGGCGCCACCGCCATGACGGCAAAGAAGCTGAACGGTAAAGAGCGTGACGGGGAGTAAGGGGGCAGCATGAAACGCAGAGACTTTCTCAAGGCCTCCCTCGGCGGCGGCGCGGCCCTGCTGGGCGCCGGCAACGCCGAGGCGCGGGGCAATCTGGAGCCGGCCCAAGAGGCCGTCGGCATGCTCTACGACTCGACTCTGTGCATCGGCTGCAAGGCCTGTGTCAGCAAATGCAAGGAGGTCAACGGTATGCCGCCGGTAGCGCTGAATGACGAGACCCAGTGGGATGCGGCCCGCGACCTCTCCGCCCGCACCCTCAACGTGATCAAGGTCTACAGGGAGGGCACGGGTGAGCGCAAGGATCAGGTGCGGGACGGCTACGCCTTCGAGAAACGCAGCTGCATGCACTGCGTCGATCCCGGCTGCGTCTCGGTCTGTCCGGTGACCGCCATGCGGCGCGATCCGCTGACCGGCATCGTTACCCACCACCCGGATGCCTGCATCGGCTGCCGTACCTGTATGGTGGGCTGCCCCTATAACGTGCCTCAGTTCGACTTCGACAATCCCTTCGGCCAGATCCACAAGTGTCAGATGTGCAACCAGGCCGGAGTGGCACGTATCGACAAGGGGCAGATGACCGGCTGCGCCGAGGTCTGTCCCACCGGCGCCACCCTGTTCGGTTCGCGCAAGGCGCTGCTTGAGGAGGCCAAACGCCGCATGGCGCTGAAGCCCGGTGAGACCTACAACTATCCGCGCGGCGATGTGCGCAATCCGGAGAGCCACCACGAGAAGACAGTGCCGGTCTATCAACCGCACATCTGGGGCGAGAAGGAGGCGGGTGGCACCAATGTCATGCATATCTCCTCCATCCCCTTCGACAAGCTGGGTATGCCGCCGCTGCCGGAACGCTCATACGCCTCCATTTCGGAAACGGTGCAGCACACCCTCTACAGCTACCTGGCGCTGCCGGCGATGGCGCTGGCCGGCCTCACTTATGTGGTGCGTCGCAACACCGGTGACGACGAAGGAGACGACTCATGAGCGCCTACCAATCCCTCAAGCGGCCGGTCGTTACCCTGCCTTTTCTGGCGCTCGGTGCGGTGGCCCTGGTCGGTACCTATTTCCTGGTGCAGCGCTTCATCCACGGCATGGGCCTGGTGACCAACCTCAACGGCGGCTACGCCTGGGGCATCTGGGTGGTCTACGACATCGTGGTCGGCACCGCCCTGGCCTGCGGCGGCTACGCCCTGGCGATTACCGTATATATCCTCAACAAGGGCAAGTACCATCCGTTGATCCGTCCCGCCTTGCTGGCCAGCCTGCTCGGTTATGGCCTGGGCGGTATCGGCGCCATTATCGACATGGGTCGCTGGTGGCAGTTCTACAACATCTTTCTGCCCTGGCACATGAACTTCAATTCGGTGATGCTGGAGGTCGGCCTCTGCGTCGCCGCCTATGTGCTAGTGCTCTTCATCGAGTTCGCCCCCACCCTGCTGGAGAAGATCGGCGCCAAGGGCGTGCTGAATACGCTGAACAAGGTGCTATTTTTCATTATCGCCCTCGGCCTACTGCTGCCCTCCATGCACCAGTCTTCCCTCGGCTCCATGCTGATCGCCATGGGTCACAAGGTCCATCCTCTGTGGCAGTCGCTGCAATTGCAGCCCCTGCTGGCGCTCATCACCGCCCTCACCATGGGCTTCGCGGTGGTGGTCTTCGAGGCCTCCTTCACCGCGGTCGGTTTCCGGCGCCCCTCCGAGACGCCCCTGCTGGCCGGCCTTGGCAGGGGAATCGTCGGCCTGCTCGCCGCCTATCTTCTGGTGCGCTTCGGTGAGGTCCTGCTGCGCGGCAAGCTGGGGCTGATCTTCGCCGGCGACCTGGCCAGCCTGATGTTTCTGTTGGAGACGGCCCTGTTCGTCTTTCCGCTGGTGGTATTGAGTTCGGCCAGGCATCGCCGACGCGGACCCTTGTTGTTGTGGGCGGCGGTGTCGATGCTGTTCGCCGGTTCGCTCTACCGCTTCAACGCTTTTCTCATCACCTACGACCCGGGCCCGGGCTACAGCTATTTCCCCTCCGTGCCGGAGATCATGGTAACCGCTGGTGTGGTGGCTCTGGAGATCATGGCCTATCTCTTCGTGGTGAAGAAGTTCCCCGTGCTACAGGACGTAGAACCTGCGTAACCGGACCTTATAAGGAGATTCCATTGTGACAACACGTATTACTGTCGACCCGATAACCCGCATCGAAGGCCACCTGCGCATCGATGTGGAGGTGGATGAGGGCAAGGTCAGCAAGGCCTGGTCGTCCGGTCAGATGTGGCGCGGCATCGAAAAGATCCTGGTG
>JASFJY010000089.1:0-9009 GCA_050119415.1 Chromatiales bacterium
TCAAGCCTGCTCTTGCTCGGTGTTGCGGCTCTTGCCAAGGGAATCACCCTTGCCGGAGAGCCACGCCTTGATAAAGGCGTGGCTTGAAGCCCTGAGCACAACATAGTTGGTTGCCGGGCTAATAATATGTCAAAGAGAAAGCAGCTTCATAATATCGCGAAAAGCGATAACGCAGTCAAAACAAAGTAGCTTAAAGCCTATCCAATTGATTTTTTCTCATACAAATTATCAAATTCACCACAAAACGATATGACGTTTTCATTGCTCGAATCATCCGTATACGTAATAGAAAAATCCAAATACTGTAAATCGGCTTTAAGTGTTGCGGTATCCTTGCCATTCTTCCAGGTTAATTCCAATTTAGTCTCATCTGTTTCGCCGATTTCCAATTGGCCATTAAAAGCGGGTGACTTGTTGCGCAATTGGATCATTTGAAGTTGGTCCAAAACAACTGCTTGCTTTAATCCATTTTCAACATCGCTCCGGGAAAGATTGGTGCGATTAATTTCCTTATGACAGCAGGTGTCGCAATCGTTAGCAGCTTCATAATTATTTTTGCCGGAAAACAGATCAAGGTACCACACTTGTGGAGTACCGGGCATAAATAATTGAATTGCTCTGGCGAGGCGAAGTTTTTGTTCATTTTCTCCGAGAGCGCTGAAGAAAGTGGAGTTCACCTGATAATATGATATTTTTTTTCCATCGGGACCATATAGATTTTTTACGATACCACCGCGATTCATTATATTTTCAATAACCAGATCGATCTGCTCGTCGGTCAGCAAGCCTGTTTCGATCTGGTCATCACAGCGTTTACCACGTAGATCAAGAACAGGAATACCATCATGGCAACCAAGCATGTTAACTGTTTTGATTCCCTTTTCTACAAGTTCTCTGGTCCAGCGTAAAAGGTGTTTGTTGATGCCGCGATCCAGCGCGTCAATGACAAGGCCAGGAAGGAAAAAATCATAAATGATAAAGCCTTTATCCGCCAGTTCATTGTGGATTCCAGTGCCGTATTCGGAATGGATTTCAGGCAGCAGGATCAAGTCATATTTATCGGCAATTTCACTAAGTCTCTGAAGATAATCCCAAGTGCCCGGCTTATTGAAAAAATTGACCATGCCAGGTTGCTTATGTAAATAAGCGAAGGCATCGAGGCGGATAACTTTTGCGCCATACTCATGCACTTTTTTCAAGGTTTCATCATAAAACTTCCAGACCATATCGGAATCAGCATTTAAATCCATTTGGCCAAGATACTGGCACTTACGCTCGATAATGGAGATGACATCATCCCGGTAAGCACTAAAATCTCCAAAATCGATCAGGTTCAGTTCAAGTTTGTCCTTTAATGACTGATTGACTATAGATGAAATTTGCGCGGCTTGCTGGTCAGTGATGCCTTCGATACTCATCAGATCGCAATCGGTAATCTCAAGGTAAGTCACCTTTTGGTAAAATGTATTCCAATAGAACCTGTGGGAGTCGTCTGGAAAACGGACTTTTAAGATGGGCAAACCGGGTTTGCGCATAAATAAATTATCTAGATGCTCTTTTTTGGGTATCAGGTATCCGTCAGAAGTCATCTGGCTGTCAGCTTGCCAGAACTCATTCCAGTCAATAAAGAAATCTTTATATTCTGATTTATCGCCGTGCTGCAAGACATCTTGAAACTGTGGAGAAGAGACTGATAGATGGTTTAAAACCAGGTCCAGCTTCAACATGATATCAAATTCGTCCAACTTAGAGAGGTCTTCCTGAGACACAAACTCATCGTTGAGGTTATAATCTATAATCGAAAAGCCCCTGTCCAGGTCACTGTTAAAGAAGGTAGGCAAAGCATAGAATAAAGAAAATGCATTCTTAAATTCCGGTTTTTTCAGCATGTCGACAATGCCAGATAAATTTTCACCAATGCTGTTAGGGTAAGCGTTAAATATCACACCCTCTAGAACGTTTGCCTTCATCGAACCGACCTCAAAATCAAATAAATATTTTTAGTTCCCGCTGGAGATAGCATTTAATATCAGAACTATTCTTACCGATGGTAGGCGCCTCTTTGCTCAACTTCGTACTCTTTTGTAATAACAAAGTCGGACAAATAAATATGCCCGGCTATAATCTTGTGCTCCACCTTTAAGATATTCTCAATGAACGGATCATCGACTTCATTTCCGCGGTTCCTTTTTCGTCGGTGCTCTAATGTTTCAATACGGTTTCTTGCAATAAATACTTTTGTATCGATATTATTTAATAACGATGTGTAGGTCCCTTCGGCGATAATGACTTTAATATCGCTAAAGTCGACTTGTTCACTCCTGACCACAGAATCACTATAATCGATTATCGGTTTATCTATTTTCGAACAACCAAGCATGGCGTCGTCAATATTTTTCTGTAGAGCTGGTAAATTTACCTCAACATGAGGGCCTAGCCAGTCCTGATCTTGGCGTCTTTTGGCATCGTTTGATTTAGGTGGAAGATAGAAATAATCGTCCTGCCCAAGAATAACGGAGTTAAGCGCGTAAGAATTGAGTTCATCTGCTATTGCCTGCGCCGTTTCGGATTTACCGCTGCCTGACTCGCCGGCAACGGTGATTGAATAACGGCCAGATCGTTTCTTGATAATTGGTAATATTTTTGATGCAATAAGTTTTCCGGCTTTTCTATGATGTTCTTCTATAACAATGATATCGCCTTTCATTTCCAGTTGGTTCCTACTGCCGTTGATCGAAGAAAATGCATTCTTTAAACAAGAACAAATGTGTACCGTTTAAGGACAAATGCCGGCATATATATATAAAATTGCCAAGAGGGATAAATGCCGGCAAATAAATGCCGTAAAAAAAATGGTAAACTATTACAGGTATAGAAATGGCAAAGAAACGGTTTAATTAGAGTAAAATTGTTAATTATTTTCGCAAAAACGATAAGTGGCATACAAAATTATATGTCGTAACAAAGGTTGTATTGAGCGAAGAATTAGTACTTTACTAATACTTTATTGAAACTTTACCTTATCTTTAGCAGTTATTAGTGCGTTTGAGAAAATCATTATTGTATTTGTTT
The DNA here is from genome assembly GCA_050119415.1 of Chromatiales bacterium. Taxonomy (GTDB): domain Bacteria; phylum Pseudomonadota; class Gammaproteobacteria; order Chromatiales; family Chromatiaceae; genus Thiodiazotropha. The sequence goes on from JASFJY010000089.1 coordinate 3,073, forward strand.
TACATAATCAAATCGGGGTAGCAATTCAACGGTTAAATAGCATTACAAAATATTTGTATTATTAATCGTCACTCGGCATGAGAGATTAAAAAAGCAATACATAAGTACAATACTTGAAATCAATGGACTTGGCGGCATTATGTTTTCTATTTATCTTGGCGTTGTTGAGCAGAGATGATATGAAGAAGATTACAACAACTAATTTTAAAGATACGCTGATACTAAGCTACGTACCTGTTGAAATTAAGGAATCAAAATGCCAAAGGCGACGATGACTATATGGCAGAGCCGCATTCATGAGCCTGAGAAGCGACACCGCCAAGTCGAGAAGGAGAAAGAAACCAAAAATAACAGACTACTGTTTCCTGACGTACTATAAAAGTAAAAACATGGGAAAACTATACTACTCGCAAACCACTGGATAATGATCGTTTGCCGTCTGTAGATTTGATCTTATCAAAAACATGATCTTAACAAAGTATGCTGCGATTAGTGCAGCAGAATTTGTTCATGCATAGAGGTCATATGGAATTTCTTCGTGGTGATCCGCCAAATAAAAAATCACATGGAAAATTGTCTGTTAAGCATGGTATGAAAGCTTATGGGACAGCAGTGGGTCATACTCATGTAATCGGCGCTTGGGTTATGCGTCCAGCACATGTTCAACTCAATCAATCGATCCAGTGTCGAGGTCGACCTATCGCAGAACATTGGACATTCCAGTTTTTTACAGTTTTAGAGTATTTCGGTTAAAATCGATATCTTTGATCATCGGTCACGGTAATCGAAAAACGGATAAAAATCCTGAGTGAGACAGAGATTGCTGAGCTGTTCGGTCCTCATATTCAAAATTCGAATGATAAACGTTACATCTTTGCGCTCAATAAAAACATTCTGGAATATTGAAGCATCTTCCAAGTACATTCTTGATTTGTACTAATAGCGAGTTTTCATCGAATACTTGCCTTCAACATAAGGTTGTAGGGATAACTCGACCTCGGATTTATCTTGAACTTTCTAATTCGTAACAGGCAAAGCCTGTCACTCATGACTGCTTCCGTAGTGCGGTTTTTACGTAAAACTAAAAAATGGGCAAGCATATAAGAAAAAAAGTAATTAACAAATCCGTTCTGGATAAAATTTGTCGGACCTCAGTCGATAAACCTTGGCATCCACCATAAGGTCATATGCGTTCATGTCAGCACAAGTCTCCGCTCATGCCATACCAAGGGCTTCTTTAAACTCCGATGCTACAGGAGTGGAGTGTGTGGCTGCGATGTCGCTACAAGATGCTGCTACGCCGACACTTTCCCTGGAAATCGCCGACACCTGGATGGCCTGGCAGTGCCGGATGGTAGCCGGCATTATCCGGGGTGCACTCTATTTGACGACAGACCTTAATCAATCAGATCAAGCCTCGGTGGTCTGGCCCAATCACGGAGAAGGGATGTTGCAGCTTGGCGAAGCCGCCAAGAACGCGCTTGATGAAGGCCGCGGTTTATTGCATTTAAAGCAGTCGTATGGACCGGGTTTGCATCGCACCTGCGATATCATCGCTACACCCATCATGGTTGGCGGTAAACCACTGGCGGTGGTTGCGGTGATGATCTCCCCCCGCTCTGAATCCCAACAGCAAGCTATTATGCAACTGCTGCAGTGGGGTGGTGTGTGGCTGGAGACTTTGGTTGGCCAAAAATCACTGTCACAGCAAGAGGCAAGCAACTACATTATCAAATTAATGTCGACGATCCATGGCCACGACAATGCCCACACGGCAGCTCATGAGGCTGCCAATCAATTGGCTGATCGCCTAAATTGCGAGCGGGTAAGCGTCGGTTTCAGACGCGGATTGACAGTGCAGATGGAGGTGCTCTCGCACGTTGCCAGCTTTGACGCCCGCAGCCAACTGGCGCGGCGGATAGAAGCCGCGATGGAAGAAGCGCTGGATCATAACACGACCTTGGTTTATCCCTCAGTTTCGCAAGGCCAGGCCACAGCTGTTTGCCGCGCCCATCAAGAGCTGCTCGGCCAACATGCCGCGGGTTCCGTTTGCACCTTGCCACTGCCAGGCAGATCAGGGTTCATTGGCGCACTCACCCTTGAGCGTAGCGGTAACGAACCGGCCTTTGACCAGGAAACGGTTGCCTGGTGTGAAACCCTGAGCCGCATTCTCGGCCCAGCCCTGGAACTCAAGCAACGGGAAGAACGTTCCTTCTGGTTAAAGGCAGCCGAAGCCTTGCGTAATTTCACCAAGTCGATACTCGGTCCTTCGCGTCTTAAATTGAAACTTGGCCTTGCCGCCGTCGGCATTATGGGAGCCCTGATCGGCGTAGTTAAGGGGGACTACCGGATAACCGCGCCTGCCACCATTGAAGGCGCGGTCAGACAGTTATTGGTTGCGCCACAAGCGGGATACGTGAAGGACGCGATGGTGCGAGCGGGGGATCTGGTCAGCAGAGATCAACTGATCGCCACCCTGGACGATCGGCAACTGTCACTTGAACATCAGAAATGGCAGGGTGAAATAAACAAGGTCGATAAAGAGTATCAGGAGGCGTTGGCAAAACGCGACCGGGTGCAACTCAGCATACACTCTGCGCGCTTGGATCAGGTCGAGACGGAACTGCACCTGGTCGAAGAAAAACTGGCTCGCACCCAGCTTCGGGCGCCCTTCAAAGGGGTCGTCGTCAACGGCGATCTGAGTCAGTCTCTGGGTGCCCCGGTCGAGCGAGGACAAATCCTCTTCGAAATCGCACCCTTGGACAGTTATCGAGTGGTGTTGGAGGTGGATGAACACGATATGCAGGGCATCACCGCAGGTAAATCCGGACATCTGGTCATCGCAGCCTTACCGCAAAAGATTTTTTCACTCACAGTCGAGAAGGTTGTACCGGTTGCCGTTGCCGATGAGGGGCGCAACTTTTTCCGTGTCGAGGCCAGCCTGGATGAGCCGTTGAATATCTTGCGTCCCGGTATGCAGGGGGTGGGTAAGATTGAAATGGGCCGTCGTAGCCTGCTCTGGATTTGGACCCATAGCCTCATCGATCGGCTGCGTTTGTGGGCCTGGTCATTAGGCCTCTGAGGACTCGGCATGCAGAATCCGAACTGGGAACAAATCGCCGGATTAAGGCCGCAATTACGCCAGCATGTTCAAACCTATCCCCAGGACTACCGGGGCGAACGCTGGTATGTATTGAGGGACCAGTCCAGTGGACGCCACTTGCGTTTCAATGCCATTGCCTATGATTTCATTGCGAGTCTGGATGGGGGCCGGAGTGTGCAGGAGATTTGGCAGCAGATCTCGCAGGAATCGCAAGGGCAGGGGGTTAGCCAAGATGACATTCTACTGATTCTCTCCCAGTTGTTCGCTATTGGTGTTTTGCGCAGTGGTCTGCCGGTAGACGCCAGGGAACTGTTCAAACGTCACCAGCAGGCGCGGCGCTTGCGCCAGAAAAACGCGCTGATGAATCCCCTGTCGATCCGGCTTCCCATGTTCGATCCCGACAAACTCCTGAATCATCTGCTGCCCTGGGTGCGTAGGATATTCAGTTACACCGGCCTGGTGGTCTGGTGCTTATTGGTGGGTCTGGCTGGCCTTTTAGCACTGGCTAATTTTCCGGAGATTGCCGCCGCTGCGAGCACGGACATTCTCAGCCCTGCCAATCTCGTACTCATGGTGTCGGTATTTGTTTTCATCAAAGCCGTACACGAGTTTGCCCATACCTTGATGGTGAAGCTATGGGGGGGTGAGGTGCATGAGATGGGTATCACCCTGCTCGTGCTGGTGCCCGTACCCTACGTGGATGCCTCCGCCGCATGGGCGTTTCGCGACAAGTACAAACGGGCGTTGGTAGGGGCGGTGGGGATCATGGTGGAGTTGTTCATAGCGGCCCTGGCCCTGTTTTTGTGGCTGGCGGTGGAGCCCGGTCTAGTGCGCGACGCGGCCTTCAATGCGATGTTGATTGGCAGTGTCTCGACCCTGTTGTTCAACGCTAATCCCCTGTTGCGGTTCGACGGCTATTACGTGCTGCAGGACCTGCTGGAGATCCCCAATCTCTATAGCCGAGCGGGTCGCTATTACCTCTACCTGATACAACGTTATCTGTTTGACATCGACCAAGTCTCTTCGCCTGTCTCCGCTGCCGGTGAAAGGGGCTGGTTTATCATCTACGGTGCTTCAGCTTTCATCTATCGCCTCTTTATCATGGTGGCAATCGCGCTGTTCCTGGCAGAGAAGTATCTGTTTTTGGGCGTGGCGCTGGCTCTCTGGTCGATCTTTATGCAATTGCTCATGCCACTGTATCGGGCGTTGCATTTTCTCTATTCAAACCCACGACTCACGGGACGCCGCTCGCGCGCAGGTCTGCTGTCGGCATTGGCTGTCAGTATTTTTGCCGCGCTGTTGTGGCTGCTGCCGGTTTCCCTCACCACCCATTCGGAGGGGGTGATCTGGCTGCCCGAACAGGCTCAGATCTTTACCGAAACCGAAGGCTTCGTAAGTGAACTGTTCAAGGAGTCCGGCAGCCGGGTTGAACCGGGCGAGCTGATAATGCGCTTGCGTGAAACTACCCTTGAGGCGCGCATCGAGGTGCTGGAGGCGCGCTACCGGGAACTCGCTGTGCTGAAAACGGCGGATCTGCTCAATCATCGCGTGCAGTCCGGCATCGTAGCCGAAGAGATGGAGACCGTTCGCGGCGAACTGGAGATGCTGCGCACGCAGGCGTCCTCTCTGGAAGTGCTCAGTAAAGTTGAGGGTGTCCTGGTGCTGCCGCAAGAACAGACATTGCGGGGTCGATACCTGCACAAGGGTCAGTTGATTGGCTATGTGATCAGCCCGGAGCGAATGATCGTCAGGGCCGTGGTGCCCCAATCCGATATCGGCCTCGTGCGCCAGCAGTTGACTGGGGTTGAATTGCGACTGGCCGAACAGCTGGGTGAAAGCTTCGAGTCACGGATCCTGCGGGAAACCCCCGCGGCCAGCACGAACCTGCCCAACCGGGCCCTTGGTGCTGCTGGGGGTGGAGAGATCGCGGTCAGGCTGAGTGATAATTCCGGTGAAACAGCAAGGGAGAAGTTTTTTCAGATAGATTTGGCGTTACCGCAAGGGCTGACCGTCGCCGGCTTGGGTGAACGCGTTTATGTCAGATTCGAGCATGGTAACGAACCACTGGCTCACCAATGGTTGCGAAGTGGACGCCAGCTCTTGCTGAGCCGCATTTCCCTATGAAACAGCCAGCATTCACTATGACCGTACTGACTTCAAGGCTTTCGTTGCTGGACCGATAAGCCTGTCAATTCCACATACTTGACCATGAACTATAAACATGCCTAGTGCTTATACCACAAAATTGAGATTTCTAAGCTTCGGACTGCGTGCAGTTTGTTTGAGTATGGCTGTTGCCTTAGAAGCATTGGCGGCTGATTTGATCAATGATTCGACTCTCTTCCCGGAGTTGGATTGTGTCATTGAACCCAGTGAGATTGTCGATGTGGGCAGCGCAGTGCCAGGGTTGGTTGAATCCATCCGGGTCGATCGTAGCGATATGGTCAAGCAGGGGATGGTGCTGGCAAATCTGCAATCCAGCGTAGAGCGGGCGACTCTGGACCTGGCGAAGGTTCGTGCCCAATTCAATACTGCGATTGAACTGCGTCAGGAGAACGCGGCCTTCGGCTATCTGACACAGAAGCGAAATCAGGCTTTACTACATAAAGCAGCCATTTCCATGCAGGACATGGATCAATTGATGACCGAGACACGGATTGCGGAACTACAGGTCAAACAGGAGAAGGAAAACAAGCGTATCGCCGCGCTTGAGTTTCTTCGGGCACAGGCATTGCTCGACCAGCGTACTATCCACAGCCCGGTGGATGGGGTAGTGATGGAACGCTTCAAATCTGTCGGTGAGTACGTTGAAAACGAACCCTTGCTGCGTGTTG
>JASFJY010000090.1:0-9008 GCA_050119415.1 Chromatiales bacterium
TAAACCAGGCCGCAGGGAATCCAGCCCCGGGCAGGCTTGGATGCTTGGTCTGGTCTGGGGCTGGATTCCCTGCGGCCTGGTTTACAGCATGCTGGTCTGGACCGTCTCGGCCGGCAGCATTGTGAAAGGTGCCGGTCTGATGCTGGCATTCGGTCTGGGCACCCTGCCGAACCTGTTTGCCATGGGCATGGTGGCGGGCAGTCTGGCTCACTGGTCGAAGGATGTCCGTGTGCGCCGTCTTGCGGGCGTACTGGTGATCGCCTTCGGTATCTATACCTTGGTCCAGGCCTATGGCGTAGAACAGTTGATCGGCCTGGTACGTGGATGATCGGTTCCCAGGGGTAGAGACACCACACTAGAGTCAGTCGTCGATGAAGAATTGCTGACTCAGCTTGGCGGAGTAAAAACGGGTTTCGCCCCTGGGCTGGACCTTTAGATCGAAATTGAGCGTCTCCTGATCGGCGATGCGGAATTCGCCGATATAGTAGATGGCTTCACCCTCTTCGACCTGGCGCATCGGGATGCTGATCATCTGGCCCCGGATGTTGGTTGCCTTGGCCAGCACCACGGCCGCTGTCGACTGACCGGTGGTGCCCGGCACAGTCTTGATGACGCTGACATTCAACATGCCGCGATACTTGCTGCGCTGAATGCCGTACTGTTTGGCAATCGCTGGATCCAGCGAAGCACTAGGAATGGCGTTGTGATGAATGGTGTGGCCAGGTATCTCGGTGCTGTTTTCCGCCCATGTCGGGCTGGCGGTCAGGGTAATAAACAACAACACCGCCATTTTTCTAATTATCGTCATTACTCTCCTCCTCATGAGTTCTGCTTTTATTATTCAGTGGTTAGCCATTAATTTATGCGACAATTGCTTCTATTAAACAAGCTTATGGGGTCGAGTTTAGACGATGCCTCACCAACGGTGAAGCCGGGGTGCGCGATCCCCAATATTATTAACTCGGCAACCAACTATGTCGTGGCTGAAGAGCGTGTGATCAGGATGCCGATTGCGAGACCAGTTTCGGTTTAGGCCGTTCGCTCAGGTGGAGTGGCCGGTTATTCTTGATGCGGTTGGCCATGTTACGCAGCGCGGTCAGGTGGCGTGCGAGTTCGGTGTACTGCTCCTGCAGTTCCATTATCCGGTACTGCAGGGTGTTGCGGGACTGACCGATTTTCTGCAGATTGTTTAGGCGCTTCTCCATCATCTCCTTGTGATCCTTGATCTGCAGGATCAGGGGTTCAAGGGCGGTGGTCAGCCAACCGTCAACTTCGTCATCGGCGTTTTTGAAGATCTCGCGCGCCCGGTTGACCAGCACCGAAAAGAAGCGTTTGACCACGAAGTTCTGTTCCATCATGGCGGTCACCGGGCTGTTGCGAAAGACCTCGGCCTCCTGATGAAGCAGTTCCAGCTCCACCCGGTATTTGACGATGGAGAACATCTTCGGTTGTAAGACGGCGAAACCGTGTTCGTTTTGGAACTTGCGATAGATGGTGCGGATCAGCTTGCGGGTCTGTTCGCTCTGGGTCACCACGTTGAGCATGGTGCGGCGAATATCCTCGAAGAGGTTTTTCATCGCCAGCTTCATGCCGCCGGTGGTCCAGCTGTTGGCCATCTCTTTGCGGCAACGCCCGATGATCTGGTCGAGCGCCTCTCGATTGAGGGTGCGGCTTAACATGTCCGCCTGCTGCTTGAGCTGCTTGCGGCTCTGTTGAAAGGTCTCGACGTCACGCAGGTATTGGGCTTGCTCGGTACGGGTCTTCTCCATCAAGTTGGTGATCACGTCGTCACTCTTGTCACTGAGTTCCTCGAGTTCTTCCAACTGGCGCTTGGTTTCGTTGAGCTTGCCTGACAACAGACTGCGGCTGTTATCGAGCATCTGGCCCACATCGGCACCGACGGTTTCCAGAATGATCTGCTGTTTGATGCCAAGCACATCCTGGCCCAGATAGTTCTCCAGGTCGAGCAGGCCACTCTTCTCCAGCAGGCCGTTGTCGTTCTTGATCTTGCTCAGCAGGCCCTTTTGCGCGGAGACGGGAAACACGGCGCGGGCCTTGAGACCCAGCAGATCCGCCGTTGAGCGCTGTTGATTGAGAATGGCGTCGCTGACATCTTCATGGTCGCGCAGGTCGTCCCACAGCGTGTCGATCTTGTTCAATACCACCATCAGGCCACGCTGCCGGCCACTCTGAAAACCCTTGATGTGGTGCTGCCAGATCTCCATGTCACTGCGGGTGACACCGGTGTCGGCGCCGAGCACGAAGAGCACGGCCTGAGCCGCCGGCAGCATGTTGATGGTCAGTTCCGGCTCGGTGCCGAGGGCATTCAGGCCGGGAGTGTCGAGAATGGTCAGGCCCTTCTTCAGCAGTTGATGGGGAAAGCTGATCAGGGCATGCCGCCATTTCGGGATCTCGACCATCTCCGGCGGCTCATTCTGGTGCGGATGCTGGTCCGGACTGTAGAGGCCGAGTTGTTTTGCCTCCTCCAGGTTCACCGCCTTGGTCTGGATCACTTCGCTGAGGGCCGCCTGCATCTGTTCCACCGAGTCTATTTCCAGCGGATAGTGGACCCACTGCTTGGTATCCTTGCGCAGTTGCGAGAGGCTGGTCTCCTGCAGCCGGGTTTCGATGGGCAAGAGGCGGACATAGGCCTCGTCACGCACATCGTCATAGAAGATCTCGGTTGGGCACATGGTGGTGCGCCCGGCATCCGAGGGCAGCAGCCGACGGCCGAAATCGGCGAAAAAGATGGCGTTGATCAGTTCGGTTTTGCCGCGGGAGAATTCGGCAACAAAGGCGATGGTCAGTTTGTCACTGCGCAGGGCTTCGAGGGTGTGGTCGATGCGCTGCTGCATATCCTCGGAGCACATGCCGCTGTCTTGCAGCCAGGGACTGTACTCCTCAATGGTATTGACGATATCCTTTTTCCACAGTTCATAGGCCTGCAGTTGCTCTTGAAATCGTACCTTTGCCATACGCTCTTTCCGATTTTCTCCCAGCCAGAACAGGCTGTTATCTCCATCGCAACGTCCCATCTAAATATATGCCAGGATGGGTTCAATACCAAACCTTGCCGTGGAAAATTCGGTCTCTATCACGGCCTAAGAGGTATCGGCAGCCGTGTGGGGGACTTTAACCGGAGACATTTGCTGCGGCAGTGGGCTCCGGACTCCAGTACGACCCGCGAACGGGGAATGCCGAAGGCCTTGGCGATGAATTTCAGCAAATGGGCGTTGGCTTTGCCATCGACCGGCGGCGCGGTCAGGGTGACCTTGTACTCCGTGTCACCATAGGGACCGCTGAAGGCGTCCTTGCAGGCCTTGGGTTGAACCCGCAGGTGTAGAATAAGCTCATCGCCCTCCCAGTGATACCAGCTCATAATAATGAGGTGGCGGCGAAGGGGCTGCCTGTGACAACGAGCAGCGGCGGCAGCAACAACATTTTCAGCAGTACCAGACCGATCATCACCAGCATTGGCGAGAGGTCGAGCCCGCCCATGGGTGGCAGGATTCTCTGCGCCGGGCGCAGCACCGGAGCGGTCAGGCTGTAGAGCAGTGCGCTGGCCGGATTGTAGCTGCCGGGACTGACCCAGCTGAGGATGACCTGAATCAGGATGGCGAAGAGGAAAATGTTGATCACCAGTTCAACCAGTTCGGGGATGGCCCAAATCAGCGGGGCGACCAGATTCACGGCGCTGCCGCTGAGTAGGATGATGAGCAGGATTTCGATACTCTTCAGCAGCCAGGCGAGAACCAGGGAGGCGAGATCAATGCCGCCGAGTCCTGGGACGATCCGGCGCAGCAGCTTTAATGGTGGATTGGTCGCCTTGACCAGGAATTGGGAGATGGGATTGTAGAAGTCGGCCCGTACCCACTGTAGGAAGAAACGTAACAACACTGCCAGGATATAGAGCCCGAACAGGGTCTGGATCAGAAAGATGATCGGGTTGGTGAGGTAGCTGCTGCTCATGATCCGTGTCCCAGCATGTCGGAGAGTTCCCGTGATCGGCTCTGTGCGCCCTTGAGGGCCTCGCTGAAGAGTTCCCGAAGCCGCCCCTCTTCGAGGATGTTGAGGGCACGCTCGGTGGTACCGCCCGGGGAGGTGACCTTCTGCCGCAGGGTGGCGGGGGAGTCGATGCTCTCGATCGCCATGCGTGCGGCACCCAGGGCGGTCTGCAGGGTCAGCAGGCGGGCGGTTTCGGCCTCCAACCCCATCTCGCAGGCGGCGGCCTCGATCGCCTCCATGATTAGGAAGTAGTAGGCGGGGCCGCTGCCGGAGACGGCTGTCACCGCGTCCATCAGCGACTCGTCATCGACCCAGCGGGTGAGGCCCACGGCCCGCAGGATGCTCTCCGCCATGTCTCGTTGCTTATCGCTGACGCCCGGTCCGGCGTATAGGCCGGTGGCCCCCGATTGGATCATCGCCGGAGTGTTGGGCATGCTGCGGACCAGTGTCACCTCGCCACCGAGCCATTCGCGCAGGGCGCTCTCCTGAATGCCGGCGGCAATGGAGACCACCAGGGGGCGGCCGCGGGTGACGCTGTCCGAGATATCCCTGGCCACCCCCTCAAGGGCCTGGGGCTTGACCGCAAGGACCACCACCTCGGCCTGGCTGATCGCCTTGTTGTTGTCGGTCTCCGTATGCACACCGAAGCGTGCCGCCAGCTGTGCCAGTTTTTCGGTGTCGGGGTCGCTGACAGTGATCTGCCGGCTGTCGTAACCGTCGGCGATGAGACCGCCGATGAGGCTGCCGGCCATGTTGCCGCCGCCGATGAAGGTGATTTTGCTGCTAGTCATGCGGGTCAATTTTTTCATGCCTGAATAAATAGGTTGTAGTCTCTCATACTCTCAAGGGTTTTCTGTAATCTCACCGAGGGGGCCGGATAGATCCCTCGCTCAACGATTATACGTTCGGGGGCCGAAAATTGCGGTGCCGACGCGCACGATGGTGGCGCCTTCGGCGATAGCGGCCTCCAAGTCATCGGACATGCCCATGGAGAGGGTCTCCAGCGGATGGCCGGGGGTGGCCAAGCGGTCGCGCAAACGGCGCAGCAGTTGAAAGGGGCGATGTTGCGCCTCCCCTTGCGCGGGCGCTGGAATGGTCATCAGCCCGCACAGACGTAGGTTCGGCAGCGCGGCATAGTCGCCGATCACGCTTTCGAGCTCCTGCGCGCAGTGGCCATCCTTGCTCCCCTCGCCGCTGGTGTTGACCTGCAGGCAGACGTTGAGGGGCGGCAGATGTGACGGGCGCTGTTCGCTGAGCCGCCGGGCATGCTTCAGGCTGGCCAGGCTGTGGACCCAGTCGAACCGTTCGGCAATGGACCGGGTTTTGTTGCTCTGAATACGGCCGATGAAGTGCCATTCCAGGGCCAGATCACGCAACTGTTCGATCTTCTGCTCCGCCTCCTGCAGATAGTTTTCCCCAAAGCACACCTGTCCCAGTCCGGCAAGGGCACGGATCTCAGCGGCGTCGCGGGTCTTGCTCACGGCCAGCAAGCGGACCGATCCGGGTGGACGCCCGGTCGCCGACTCTGCCTGGCGGATGCGAGAGGCCAGTTGTTCGTAGCGTTCTTTCAGGAGGTTGTTGTCGGTCACGTTATGGGTGGAATTTGCTATTGTTTTAGAAAGATTTTTGCTCGTTGGGCTAGTATATTACTTTCTGTCTCCTGTGGAGTCAGCCGTTGGATCTTTCAAGTGGCGGATGTCACGCTTTGCCGGCCAGTCCCTGAGGTGACCTAAACTTATCAGACTTCGGGTCGCTAAAGACCAGGAGCATTTCTAACACAGTTAGTTGCTTATTTGGGGGAATGAATGGATATCGCTGAGCTACTCGCCTTCAGTGTGAAACACAACGCCTCAGACCTGCATCTCTCGGCCGGTTTGCCGCCGATGATCCGTGTGGATGGGGATATCCGCCGCATTAATGTGCCGGCGCTGGAACACAAGGTGGTGCATTCGCTGGTCTACGACATCATGAACGACAAGCAGCGCAAGGACTTCGAGGAGTTCCTGGAGACCGACTTCTCCTTCGAAATCCCCGGTCTGGCGCGTTTTCGTGTCAACGCCTTCAATCAGGCCCGCGGCGCCTCGGCGGTGTTTCGCACCATCCCCTCCAAGGTATTGACGCTGGAGGATCTGGGCTGTCCGCAGACCTTTAAGGATATCGTCGATGTGCCGCGCGGCCTGGTGCTGGTGACCGGCCCGACCGGCTCCGGCAAGTCGACCACCTTGGCGGCGATGATGGACTATAAGAACGACAACGACTACTCCCACATCCTCACCATCGAGGATCCGATCGAGTTCGTCCACGGCAGTAAGAAGTGTCTGATCAACCAGCGCGAGGTGCACCGCGATACCCTCGGGTTCGCCGAGGCGTTGCGCTCGGCCCTGCGTGAGGATCCAGATATCATCCTGGTCGGCGAGCTGCGTGACCTGGAGACCATCCGTCTGGCCCTGACCGCCGCCGAGACCGGCCATCTGGTCTTCGGCACCCTGCACACCAGTTCCGCCGCCAAGACCATCGACCGTATCATCGACGTCTTCCCGGCGGGTGAGAAGTCGATGGTGCGCTCCATGCTGTCGGAGTCGCTGCGCGCGGTCATCGCCCAGACCCTGTTGAAGAAGATTGGCGGTGGCCGTATCGCCGCCTGGGAGATCATGGTGGGGACCCCGGCGATCCGCAACCTGATCCGCGAGGATAAGGTAGCGCAGATGTACTCCGCCATTCAGACCGGACAGGCCCACGGCATGCAGACCATGGATCAGGCGCTCAAGGAACTGGTGCAGAGGGGTATTGTCAGCCGCCTCGACGCCAAGGCCAAGGCGCAGAACAAAGATCAGCTGTAGTTCCTGTCAATCATACTAATATTTTATAAAATCATAGGCAGAAGATTGACGACTAGAGAGGATTTGATTATGGAACTGGCCCCGTTGCTCTCCATGATGGTTAAAAACAAGGCGTCGGATCTCTTTATCACGGCGGGACGCGAACCCTCAATGAAGGTGGATGGCGTGATACATCCGGTCAACAAGACCCCCTTGACCACCAAGCAGACCAAGGCACTGGTCTACAGCATCATGAGCGATGCGCAGCAGCGTGTGTTCGACGAGACCAAGGAGTGTAACTTCGCCATCAACGCCAAGAGGGTGGGCCGCTTCCGCGTCAGTGCCTTCATCCAGCGCGACGCCGTCGGCATGGTGCTGCGCCGCATCGAGACCCGTATACCGACCCTGGAATCGCTCTATATGCCGACGATTCTGCAGGATCTCTCAATGACCAAGCGAGGTTTGGTGATTTTCGTCGGCGCCACCGGCACCGGCAAGTCGACCTCTCTGGCTGCCATGATCGGCTACCGCAATCACCATGGCGACGGTCATATCATCAGTATCGAGGATCCCATCGAATACGTCCACGACCATAGCGGCTGCATCATTACTCAGCGGGAAGTGGGGCTGGATACCGAATCCTACGGGGTGGCGTTGAAGAACACCCTGCGTCAGGCCCCCGACGTGATTCTGATCGGCGAGATCCGTACCCGCGAGACCATGGAGCACGCCATCACCTTCGCCGAGACCGGCCACCTTTGTCTCTCCACCCTGCACGCCAACAACGCCAATCAGGCGTTGGATCGCATCATCCACTTTTTCCCGGAGGAAGCGCGGGACCAGATCTTCATGGATCTTTCGCTCAATCTGAAGGCGATTATCGCCCAGCAGCTGATTCCCAAGACCGACGGCCATGGCCGCCGCGCCGCTGTTGAGGTCATGCTCAACACCCCACTGGCCGCCGAACTGATCCGCAAGGGTGAGATTCACAAACTGAAGGAGTTGATGAAGCGCTCCAACGAACAGGGCATGATCACCTTCGACCAGCACCTCTTTCAGCTCTACGAAGAGGGGGTGATCAGCTACGATAACGCACTGGCCTATGCCGATTCGGCCAACGACGTGCGCCTGATGATCAAACTTGGCGCGTCCCGGGCCAAGGATGCCCTGGTCGACGGCCTCGACGGCATTACCCTGCTGGACGGCAAGCAGTAGCCGTTCTTTAGTCTAATTGGGATTATATGTCAGGTCAGCCGTTTAGATAGTTCTGGGCAATCCGGTACTGCTTTTCCGCCTCATTGGCGACTTCGCCCGCATCCTTCAGGATCATTTCGCAGTTCTTCCCCATGCGCGCCTGCATGGCGGCCTTCCAGGCGTTGTTGTAGCTTGTTCCGGCCTGCTCATCCGGTGCGATGCAGGCGGCCGCAGCGGCGGCAACGAAGTGTTCAGCCTGGGCCGCCCAGTCAGCGTCCCGTCCACAAGCGGTGTAGCTCTGCGTGGCGAAGGCTTTGACCGATTTGTAGGTGTCTTCCAATTCTTGGGGCGCGATATCCGGCTTGCCTGCGGCCTCTAGCGCGCGGGTGATGCGGAGATCGGAGCTCAAGTGGCTGACATTGGTGACAAACAAGCCGCCCAGCTCACGCTGTTGTTGCGGATTGAGTTTATTGAGGGCTTCGCGCAGTTGCTGATCGTTGGTGATTTGAGTTGCCATGAGATCCACCTCCCGGCTGGTAGCAGTCAAAAACACACACTCACACAGCAGAGTTACAAATCAATCATAGACGGCAGTGTTGGAGAGGCTCATGACGCAGGTCAGTCATTTAGTGGATTCTAATGTAGCTCCTGACGGTGCAGTGTCGCGGCCACGCTTGCATTGAGCAGATCCAGAATCTCGTGGTGACCGTTCTGTCGCGCCAAGTCGGCGGCGCTGTTGCCGTCGAAATCCCGTGCTGTGGGATCCGCCGAAGCGTCGAGCAGCCGCTTGACGGCCGCTGTGTGGCCCAGTTGGGCCGCCCAGATCAGGGCGGTGAAGCCGCCGGTCTGCTCAATCTGATTGGCGTCGGCACCGGCGTTCAGCAGCAGGCCGATGATGTCGGCGTGGTTATTCGAGGCGGCCAGCATGAGGGCCGAATAGCCCCCCTTGTCCGTCAGGTTGACATCAGCGCCGGCTTCGATCAGCTGTCG
>JASFJY010000091.1:0-8952 GCA_050119415.1 Chromatiales bacterium
CTGACCACGGGACTCGTAGGCGATGTAGGCGACGATGTTGTTGATCGGGCCCGTTTTGTACTGCAAGGGTTTTTCTCCATTGGCTTCCCGGCACTGGTTGAGGGCCATTTCCAGGGTTATGACCATGCCTTTCTCTTTGTCCCAGTAGGGAAACTTGCCCTTGATGGCCGGGCCATCAGGGAAGCAGTCTTTGTAGGTCTTACCGTTGGCGAAGGGGGTCTCCCACATGGTCTGACCGTCATCGATGAAGGGTTCATAAGGCGGGAACTCTTCTATGGCTTCCCAATTTTCACGACCCACCGGATCGATGGCGTAGACGCCATTGACGTACTCGTCCATCTCCACATTAGGAAAACGCTTGTTAAAATAGTCGTGGAATACCTTCAGGTCTTCGGGGGGCGACGCCTGGGCGGTGGCGCCGATGCTAATGGTAATGGCCAGTAGGGCCAAAGTACGAAACACTTTCTTCATGATCTTGCCATCCTCAATGTAATTGTCTGTTTTCAGGCTTGGGGAGGTCGTCACAGCGTCCAAATGAACTCAGTGATGAGATCGACCTCGCTTTCGCTCAGCGCGCCGTGCTTGCCGAAGGGAGGCATGGGTGATTCGGGATTCTTCACCGTAGCGTCCCAAATCTGGGCGCGCAGATCTGCCTTGTTGGGAAAACGAGACTGCATGGCGAGCAGCGCCGGTGCGATATTGCCCGGAGCGTTGCCGCCGCTGATGTTGTGGCAGGCCAGGCAGTTGCCCTTTTTTCGATCGAAGGAGAGTTCCTTGCCCTTGGTAACAGCATCCATTTCTTCAGCGGATAACGTCGGGGCCATGACAAACTGTCCGGCGAGGACGCTGATAGCGCCGACCAATCCGATCAGTTTTTTTCGTTTACCAATCATTGTTTCCTCCAAGTGGAATTAAATGTGGTTCGAATCTGCTGCCGGGCGGCTCGGCCCTATTTTGTTCTGGTCAGTGCAGCAGAACTGAGGCGTGCCAGTACCAAAAAGATAGCACTAGAATTGCTGAGGACATTGTGATACCTCTGTCTTGAGGATGTAAAGTCCAGATAATATTGAAAAATATTGTGGTTTACCCCTATGCGTCTAGTGAGGGCAACAGCGTGATATGAGCACCGTCAAGGGGGAGGGCGCAGACCGGGCCCATCAGCGATGATCCGGCATAAAGTTCATCAAAACAGTAGGTTATGGCAGATAAAAGCGAACAATGGTCTCTCTATATCGTGCGTTGTGTCGACGGCTCCCTCTATACCGGGATCACCAATGACCTGGAGCGCCGGGTGCAACAGCACAATCTCGGCCAGGGGGCCAAGTACACACGGGGTCGTGGACCGGTTGAGTTGGCCTATACCGAGTCCTATGCCGATCGAAGCGAGGCTTCGAAGCGTGAATACGCCATCAAGCAGATGTCGCTGCGACAAAAACTGCAACTCATCCTAGCCCGGATGAAACGCCCGGATTAACGGAGAACCGCAGCGACGACACAGATAAGTGACGCCCGACAGGCAGCGATGGTGGCGAATGCTGCTCAGCTGGTGATCACCGCAGTCGCATCGATAGGGATAATAGCGCATGCGGCGCTGGCTGCTGCGGGGCAGGGCGAAATTGTGACAACGGACGGGCTTGGCGCCGAAAAACCTCATGATTGATTGCCACTCGGCGCCATGAGGCCTGATGGCGGCGCCGTGTACTGCCCGCGCCACCAGGTGCGCCACCTCATGAGGTACGGTCTGTTCTATGAAGGCCTGAGCGTTTTCGTCCAGCATCATCTGATTGTAACGGATAATCCAGTCACCTCGCGGATGAAAACGCGCCATGCCCGCCGCCTTGCCGCGCAAGTCGAAACGTACTTCAGCTTCTGGAATGCGGACGCCGAAATGGTCAGCCGCCGAGCTGATCAGGCGCTGTGTATGCGCAAGGGCCTGCTGTTGGAGCGCAGTTTTGACTGTTCGCATCCTATATCACCCTCCCGCCAAGCGTGCGTGTATTGCGGGCAGAATGCGTTCCACGGTATCGACGATGGCTTGTGTCTGGGGGTCAATTTCGACATTCACCGATTCGCCGATCATGCGTTTACCTATATTGGTGCGTTCGAGCGTCTCCGGGATCAGGTTGACGTCGAACTCGTTCCCATCCACATCGCCGATAGTCAGGCTGATGCCATCGATGCCGATGTATCCCTTGGCAAAAAGGTATTTTTGCCAGGCCGTTGGGAGCCTGAAGCGTATGCGGTGGTTGTTGGGGCTGGTCTCTACCGCCACCACTTCCGCGGTGCAGAGGACATGGCCCGACATGGCGTGGCCACCGATCTCGTCACCGAAACGGGCGGCCCGCTCATAGTTGACCCGGTCACCGATTTTCAATGAACCCAGGTTGGTCGCGCGCAGGGTCTCCTGCATCAGATCGAAATCGACCCGGTCTCCCTCGATGCGGGTCACCGTCAAACAGCAGCCGTTATGGGCCACCGAGGCACCGGGTACCAGGTTGTCGAGGGACGATTCGGGTAGACGGATGCGATGGGTGCGGAAGTTCTCCTTCTCCGCGATGTCGATGATTTCGGCGGTGCCTTGGACGATGCCTGTAAACATATTGAGCTAATTTGAGATTGGGAATAGGAGATAGCATCATATGACTATTCAATGCATTAGGCCAACTATTACACAACCTTTCTAGAAAGCCCTACACATCTTCAACAAGACAAAGTTTATCGTGCAATCTCCAGGGACCACTATCAGGTAATTTATAGTGATTGAGCGAAATTGTGATTAGTTTCACTATATTAAAGTGATTAATTCTTGTCGTTTCTTATAGTGATAACCGTTCGTTATCAACATAATTGACATATGGCGCTGTCTATTACAGGGTTGCAGAGATAGTTATCGAAGTGCGCTTTCTCGAGTTCTTTAGTGAAGGGAAATCGCAAACCAGGGGTGTATTTGACAGGATTCGATAGGAAACAGTGACCAAGATGTAATCTCACAGTGATCGCTTGTCCGCCTGCTTTACCTCTTTGTTTCGACAAAAATCCGGGCGCATCTTTTGTTCCTGGATTGCAGGGAACGGGATATGGCCCGATTTCGATGGATTGATTTTCCATTGTTTTTGGAGAGGCCGCATGGCGGGTGAAAATTCAACAAAGTTTGGCATTTTTTTCAAGATGTCGATGCTGATGGTGCTGGTCGTGACCCTACCTCTCGGCGTGGTTTGGTATATCAGCCATGCGGCGAGCGAGCAGGCCATCACAGACGACGTGAACAACCGCCTTGGATCGACCGCGGATCAGTTGCGCGGTTATATCGAGAGCTGGGTCGATATGAATGTCCGGGTAACACAGCAGAACGCTGTACTGCCCAACATGACCAGTATGGAAGGAGTCCGCCAACAAGACACCCTTGCCTCCATTACCCAAGCCTACGAATGGGTCTACCTCGCTTTTGCCTTTGATATCAATGGTATGAATACCGGTCGTAGCGATGATAAGGGGTTGAAGGACTACAGTGATCGCCGCTATGTGCGACAGGTCCTCGGTGGACAAGCATTGGGTCAGCAGGTACTGATCGGCAAGACGTCGGGTAAGCCGGCGTTGGTCCTTGCAACTGCGATCAAGGACAGCGAACAACGTACCAAGGGGGGCATCGCCCTCGCCATGCACCTAACGGATATCTCGCAAAAGGTATCGTCTATTAAATTCGGCACGACGGGTCATGCCATCCTGCTCGACCAGGAGGGCAAGGTCATCTCCCATTTCAACAAAGCATTTACTGAAAAACGGACCAGCCTCACCAATCATCCAGGATTCGAGGCTTTGACGCTCAGCGGCAAAGAATCACTGATCTACACCGACGATAGCGGCAAGAAGGTGTTTTGCCAAATGCGTAAATCGCGGCATGGCTGGGTCCTGTTGGTGGAGCAGGAGTATGACGAGGCCTTCGCCGCGCTTGCGAAGTACAACCAACAGACCGAATTACTGATGCTGGCAACTCTGATTGTCGTACTGCTTGTGGCCTTTTGGATTTCACGCCGGCTGACACGACCATTGCGCGAATTGACTATTGCCGCGGATGCCATCAGCCGGGGCAGTTTCGACTATCAAATCAGCGATGCCAATCGCCGTGATGAGTTGGGTGAGTTGGCGAGGGCGGTGGAACGCCTGGCAGCCAGTGTCAGGTTGGCGATGGAGCGATTTAACCATTAGCCGCGTGACAAAGGAGATGTTCTTATACAGATGGCCCTAAATCGAAGATGGTTGAGAACAAGACTATGAATCACAGGCAGCTGATCGATGAATTGGTCAGACATTGCAACGAGAAGGAAAGCGGAACCGTCTTCTTAACGCTGCATAGCGGAGAATCGGCCAGAATCGTCTTGAATGAGGGGGGCATCTGTTGGATGGCTTTTGAGCAGCTGCGGGGAGAGCAGGCCATTGAGGTGCTCTGTAAAATCGACAAAGCGCGCTTCAGTTTCAATCCGCTGCTTAAGCTGGCGATCGGCAAGCAACAGTTGCCGTCGACCTCCAATATAATCAATAGGCTCTATAAGGAGATAAAAGATCCAGCCGCCACACATGATGAGCCGGTTTTGACTGAGGTGGCTTCACAACAGAATACTCAGGATGCCCTCAGCGGCGACCAGCACTTCAGTCTGGATCAGGTGCGCTTGGTTCTTGAAAATGAGGCTGTGGAATATCTTGGTCCGATGGCGAAGTTGCTCTGCACAGACTACCTCAAATCCATGCCGCCTCAACTCACTCATGGCCAAGTCCGCCAGTTGATTTACGCCCTTAAGCGGGATATCAGAGACGAGCAAAAGGGACAGCTCTTCATGGAGCGGGTGAAGCGGGCGTTGAAGATTTTTTAACGGGCGAATCCCCCCATTCAAAAAAACCTCAGACAATCTGTTCCTGCCGTCCGTAGAGGCTGGTGTAGAGGCCGTTGTTCTCCAGCAACTCTTCATGCCGGCCCTCCTCGACAATCCGGCCGTCCTCGAACACCAGCACCCGGTCGGCCTGTTTCACTGCGCTGAGGCGGTGGGCAATGATGATGGTGGTGCGCCCACGGAGAAAATTGCGCAACGCCTGGTGCAGGTCGCCTTCGGTGGTGGTGTCGAGCGCCGAAGTGGCCTCGTCGAGTATGACCACGCTCGGATCGGTGAGGGCCATACGGGCAATGGCCAGACGTTGGCGTTGACCGCCCGAAAGGCGCACGCCGAAGCGGCCGATCAGGGTATCCAGCCCCTGGGGCATCTGCGCCACCGTCTGTTTCAGCTGGGCTATCTCCATAGCCTGCCACAGTCGCTCGTCGGAGAGTTCGCGACCCAGGGTCAGGTTGACCCGCACGCTGTCGTTTAGCAGGGCGGGATGCTGAAGTACGGTGGCCACGTGGTCGCGCACCACATCCATGCCGATCTCCTCTACCGGTATGCCGTCGAACAGGACCCGCCCCGAGCGGACCGGGTAGAGGCCGAGAATGATCTGCACCAGCGTGGTCTTGCCGCCACCGCTGGCGCCGACGAAGGCGACCTTCTCGCCCGCCTTTATCTCCAGGTCGATTTCGTTCAGTACATTGGCGCCGTCACCATAGGCGAAACTGAGGTTTTCCAGCCGCAAACCGACCGTGGATTTGCCGGCAAAGGGATTGTGCAGATGAGGATAGGCGGGCTCCAGGTCGACTCGCAGCAGGTCATTAATGCGGGCCAGTGCCGCTTGTGCCCCGTTGTAGGCGTACTGGATGTTGAGTACCTCCTGCACTGGTCCCATCATGAACCAGAGGTAGGCGTAGACTCCCAGCATCTCACCGATGGTGAGGTCCGACCAAAGCACCATGAACATACTCACCGTGCGGAAGATATCGAAGCCGAAGAGGAAGATCATGAAGGAGAGCCGGTTGGCCGCATCGCTCTTCCAGGTAAAGGCGGCGGAGTGGCGGCGGATATGGTTGGCCTTGTCGATGATGCGGTGGATATAGTGGCGCTCACGGTTGCTGGCGCGGATCTGTTGGATGGCGTCGAGGGTCTCCTCCAGCGACTCCTGGAACGCCTGGAAGGCGGAGTTTTCCCGCTTCTTGAGCTGTTTCACCTTGCGGCCGAAGAGGGTGGTGAAATAGATTACCAGGGGATTGAGAAAGAGGATGAACAGCGCCAGCTTCCAGTTGATCCACAACAACACCACCGCGGTGCCGACAATGCTCAGAACGGCGACCAGGAATTTACTGGTGGTGACGCTGACAAAGCTGTCCACCGCCTCCAGATCGGTCACCAGGTGAGAGGCGACGGTGCCGCTGCCCATGGTCTCGTAGGAGGACATGGAGATACGCTCCAGCCGCTGCAGCAGGTCGCGACGGATGTGGTAGATCACATCCTTGGCGATGCGGGTGAACTGCCAGGTCTGCCAGACGCCGAAGATCAGCGCCAGGAAACGCAACAACAGGGTGAGGACGAGAATAGCCAGGATATAGAGCACCGGGCCGTGCCAGTTTTGCGGAAATAGGGCATTCATCAGCCCGATCGCCTGGCCCGGCTTGTCCAGCAGCACCTCATCGACCAGCAGGGGAATCAGCAGGGGCACGGGAACGGCTGAGATGGCCCCCAGAACGGCGATGAAGTTGGCAAGCGCCAGTTCGCGGCGGTGGCGCAACACCATCTGCATCAGTTCGTTCCAGCTGTAGTCGCGGTTGCGCAGATTCCGCGAGGCTGCTCTCTCACTCATGACATTGGCGTCGGGCCTTGAGGTGACGCAGGGCTTCGATGCGGCTTTGCGCATCCTGCATGCGGCGGTATTCGGCATACTCGGCGACGCCTGAGTAGGGTAGGTAGATCCACAGGCCGGGAGCCCATACTGCGCCGCCCCATAATGAGGCTCCATGGTAGGGATCGTTGTAAAAATCCGGTTTGCCGCTGTAGGTCTGAGGAATCAAGCCGGTGATCAGACGATTCAATTCTTCGCAGGTGAGCCGTTCGTCACCCTCCTCGAAGCGGGGAGTCAACGGTTGCGGGTAGAGCCCCGGGCCGGCTATCGCTGCCACGGCGGAAAGCAGCAGACCGCAGAGCATGAGGCGTTTAAGCAAGGTCAGTGGCATGATGGTCTGGTTCCAGAGGTACACTAGCATAGACCGGCAAGCGGATGAGTTTCTCCCCACTCAGAGCACCGATTCGTTGAAATCGTAAATCAGATTGTTCTCCGGTCGCTGGACGAAATTGCCCTGTACGAAGTCAGCGCCGCTACTCCATAGGATGGCGATGCTGCGGGGATCTTCGACCTGAGGTGCGATGACCTTGATATCGAGCTGGTGCGCCAGGATGATCAGCTCCTTGAGCCCCTTGTCAGGTTCGGAGAGTAGGCTGTAGTCGAGCTTGATATAACTGACGGGCAGATGCCGCAGGATGCGTTCCGATTCGGGTGTCAGGGTTACCCGGGTCAGCAGGCTGGTGATGTCGATCTTGCCCAGCAACTCGAAACAGATCTTGGCCGAGTTGAGCTGCCTGGCCACATCGTTGATGTTGAATTCAAAGGTCAGGTTTTTGGAGTCGAAGAGACCGATGCGCCGCTTCTCCTGCAGCCAGGTGAGGCGCTCCATGTCCTCCAGCAGCTCGGCCGACTGGGAGACGAAGAGGTGGAGGTGTTTACCCTGTTTGCGACACTTGTTGATCGCATAGATCGCCTGTCGGGTCGTCCACTTGTCGATATTGCCGATCAGGCCCAACTTCTCTGCGGTTGGGATGAAATCGCTTGCCATCAGCAGCTTGCCGTCAGGCTCCTGAAGGCGTATCAGGGTTTGGTAGTGGGCTTCGGGTGATCCCTGAAGGGCAACCACCGGTTGGAAAAAGGTCTGGAAGAGGTTCTCCTCGAGGGCCTTTTGGATCAACCGTTCGATCTCTACATCCTCGCTGGCCGCCGGCTGTGGCTTTGGTTCCGGCTTAACCAGCTTGACCTGGTTTCCTCCCTGCTCTTGTGCCTGACGGCTGGCGATCTGGGCATGCGCTATGATCGAACGGGAATCCTGGTTGCCCGCTTCCAGCGGATAGATGCCGATGCTCAGGGTGACGCCGACCGTCGTGTTGTCGATCTCGATGACCTCCTGGGCTACCGCGTGGCAGACCTTGTCCATCAGGGCAAGGAGATCGTCCTGATTCTGACGCGAGAGCAGCAGGCCGAGGCTACTGTCGCCGAAACGAGCAAGCACATCCTGCGCCTGCAGATGCTTCTTGAGGGATTTGGCCACCTCCACCAGCACTACATCCATGCCGCCGATGCCCACACTTTTCAGCAGGTATTCCGGATTGTCGATCTGCAGATAGGCCACCGCACTTGCCTCCTCGAAGGCGGATTCTGCTATCAGCAGGGCGTCGAGGCGTTCCAGCAGATAGTTGCGGAAGTTTAGCCCGGTCTCTTCGTCACTGCGTGAGGAAACGCCGAGGCGCTTCAACTGGCGGGCGCGATAGATACGGTTGGTAACCGTGGTGATCAGGTGCTTGGGAGCGATTGGCTTGGACAGGAAATCCTCACCGCCGAAACTCAGAGCTGTCAGCTGTTTGTCCACATCCTGTTCGCCGGAGAGGAAGACGATGGGTATATCGACGAAGTCGCTCTGCTCGTGGATGATGGTCGTCAGTTCTGTGCCGCTGGCCCCTGGCATATAGAGGTCCATCAGGATCAGGTCGGGCTTGAATTCATTCAATGCATCCATGACCTGGAGTGGGTCGGTCACGCTGCGGCACTTGAAATTTGCCTTGCTTAGGATGGCGTCGGCAAAATCGGCCTGAGCCGGGTCGTCCTCGACGATCATGACGCGGTAGGCAGTACTGGTCTCCGAGGAGGTCAATTCACGCACCCGCTTGGCGACTGTATAGGGGTCGATAGGCTTCGCCCAGTAGGCGCTGGCATCCACCCGCATGGCCGCCAACCGGGTCTGCAGATCGTTGTTGTCGGCGATAAAGGCAACCGGCA
>JASFJY010000092.1:0-8940 GCA_050119415.1 Chromatiales bacterium
GGCCGGCGCAGCCGATCATTTTCCCGACAGGAGAGCTGAGCCGCTGCCGGCAAGAGAGAGTGTCGAGGGATCTTTGCTACTACGAAGACGGGAAAGCACGCGGGGCGTCGACCGCTGCGAAGCCTGACGATGAGCCGATCCCTTCCGAGCCGCTCATCAACCCTGCAACCCGCAAGCGTCGTCTGGCTTGGCGTGACGCTGCTGATTCATGAATTGATCAGTCGTTGAGCAGTATCACCTCGATCTCTTCGATGATCTCCTCCTGACGTAGGACGTTGTAGAGGTGGGTCAGTTTCGTGGTCTCATTGTCGAGATGCCTGACGGCGCCTTCAAGATGGGAGACCCGTCGGCGGTTCTCGGCCATCAGTGAAGTGTAGAGGACCCAGTGGAGTAGGGCGAAGAGGTAGTGTTCTGTCAGGTCAGCAAGAAAAGAGCCGGAAGGGGGGGAGCAGCTGACGAATTTCGATGTCACCTCTGCTGTTGTGGAAGATACAGAGGAGTCTGTTGGGGGCCTGAGATTGATAGAGATCGCCCAGCAGGGTTGAGAGCTGGTCGAGTAGCGGTGGAATCTCTTCCAACACGCCGGTGCCGTCCATCAGCAAAGCGGTGGGATCGTGGCGCTGAATCATGGGGTGGAGTTTGTGTCCCACCGCGATCAGCCGGGGTGATGTACCGACATACTGCTTCAGCACATCGGCCAGTGTCTCTTCGAGCTTTCGGTTGAAGTCGCCGCAAAAACCGCGTTCACTGCCGATGATGATATAGGCGCTGTCACCATCCTCGGTACTGGCTAGCGATTGCGGCTTGAAGCGTAAAAAATCTGCCGCCACGGTTTCAATGTTTTCGATTACCGCCTGTTGGGCATCCAGAAAACCGGCCAGTTTGCGGGTCTCCATGTAGGCCAGGGTCTTCATGGCGTTCATGATACCGCGGATCTCGGCCAGGCTGTGGCGCTGTCGCTCGATGTCACGCCGTCGTGTCATCTTCCGCCTCGCTGGTTGTGGTCTGTCCAAGCCACTCGGCCACGGCTCGGCTCCAGGACTCTCGAGGCGACTCCAGGGTTAGTTCTGAGTCGGCAAGGGCCTGCTCAAGCACGGTGAGCATATCGGCTACCGCTTCGGCTTGCGCCGCTTCGAAACATCGATCGTTGAACGCCACCAGCCAGGCGAGTTGAAAGCGTTCGGGCAGGGGCGAGAAGCGCTCCTGCTTGAGGATCTCCCGCAATATGCGACCTCGTTGGATGGCGGCCTCCATACTTGCTTCGAGTTTGGTACCGAAGCGGGTGAAGACCTCGAGCTCTAAATACTGCAGGTAGTCTAGCTTCATGCGCCCCGCCTCCTCCTTGATGCGCAGATGCTGGGCCTGACCGCCGATGCGTGAGACGGAGCGGGCGATGTCGATGGCGGGACGAAATCCGGCGGAGAAGAGGCTGTGATCGAGATAGATCTGGCCGTCGGTGATGGAGATGAGGTTGGTGGGGATATAGGTGGCGATCTCACCGAGTTTGGTCTCGACAATCGGCAGCGCCGTCATGCTGCCGCCACCGTGTTCCGCATTGAGGCAGGTGGCGCGTTCGAGCAGCCGCGCATGTATGGAGAATATGTCGCCGGGAAAGGCCTCGCGCCCGGGCGGGCGGCGCAGCAGCAGGGAGAGTTCCCGATAGGTGCGGGCATGGGTCGATAGGTCATCGTAGACGATCAGCACATCGCGCCCCTGGCGCATCCAGAATTCACCGATGGCGCAGCCGCTGAAGGGGGCCAGGTGTTGCAATCCCGGCAGACTGCTCGCCTCGGCAACCAGCAACGTGGTGTAGGCCATGGCGCCCGATTCTCGCAGTGTCTGCATGATGTTGACCGCCGTCGAACGCTTCTGGCCGATCAGCACATAGATGCAGCGCACATCCTTGTTCCGCTGGTTGATCAGTGTATCGATGGCCAGCGAGCTGCGTCCCAGCCCTTCGTCGCCGATCAGCAGCTGGCGCTGGCCCTTGCCGATGGGGATCAGGGTATCGATGATCTTGATGCCGCTGTAGAGCGGTTCGTTGACGAAGTCGCGGGAGAGCATCGCCGGGGAGGGCGTCTCCAGGGGTTGCCAATGGGTCCTTGTCGGCCTTGGTAGATCGTCCAGGGGTTCGCCAAGGGGATCGATGACGCGGCCGAGCAGTTCATCGCCGGCGGGAACGCCGAGGGTGCATCCCATGCGCCGCACCAGCGTGCCGGCCGTCAGCTGTTCGGTATCCCGCAGCAGGATGGCGCCGATCAGCTCCTGGGTCAGGTCGAAGACCAAGGCCTGACTGCCGTCGGCGAAGTGAAGGATTTCGTCCATGGCTACAGTGGGCAGCCCGGTTATCCAGGCGATGCCGTCACCCACGGAGACCAGGCTACCCTGTTCATCGATGCGCAGCCGAGGTCGATAATTCTTCAGCCATTCGGCCTGACGCGCGAGCCGGGAGCTACTCGTCATGATCAAACTCCGTAAATCCCGCCAGTTCATCCTTGATGTTGCAGCCCAGCACCCAGTTTCCTGTGGCGATGCGAATACCGGCAAGCAGGGTTTTGTCCTGTTCATATAATACGGGCCGTTCGGCGGAGAAGAGTCGGGCGAGCGCGGCTTGCAGTCGCTGCTGCTGTCTAGCGGTGACCGAATAGGCGGTGAGGATGCGAATATCCGCCTGCTCTCCCTGCACGGACTGAAACGACTCGATGCGCGCTTGCGGCAGTGCCTCAAGCTCCATGATCACCTGGTCGATCAGTGACATTTCGGTCTCCGCTCCGGCGCTGGTCTGCAGCAGTCGGCTGGCGAAAGCAGCGCCCTGGCGCATCGCTGTCTCTTCCATGAGGCGCCGCCGGTCCTCCCGCTGTCGCGCCGCCGCCACACGGTCCCGCTCCCGCTCTTTCTCGATCTGTGTCGCTATCACGGCAAGCCTTTTTGCCTTTTCCGTTTCCAGCTCTTGCGTCAGTGAATGATGCAGTTGCCGTTTCTCCGCCTCCCAGTCGCTGAGACGTTCCTGGTACTGCTGCTTTAGTATCACCGCATCGGCATGCAGCGCCTCGGCATCCATGATGCGTTTGTCGATCTCCGCGCGTCGACGTGCGATGACCGTCCGCACCGGATTGAAGAGAAAACGCTTGAGTATCCAGATCAGCACCAGGAAGTTGATGATCTCAAGCAGAAAGGTAGACCAGCTGAGTTCCACGCTACCGCTCCTTTGACTTCGCGTCGGGCTTTACTGGATCAGGTATTCCAGCAACGGATTGCGGAACAGCACGATCAGTACAATGACCAGCACATAGATGGCGAGGGATTCAATCATGGCGAGACCGATGAAGAGGGTGCGCATGATTGACTGCTCCGCCTCGGGTTGACGCGACAGGGCCTCCATGGCGCGGCTGATGGCCCAACCCATGGCGACGGCCGGCAGCATCACACCGAAGGAGATACCGACGATGGCAGCGACGGTGGAGACCAGCGAGAAGAGGGTTAAATCAGGCATGGTGTTCTCCTTTCTTTGACGTCAGACGCTGTTGGGACTGGATACCGCCGGCCACATAGATCAGGGCCAACATGCCGAAGATGTAGGCCTGCACCAGCGCCTCGATAATATGCAGCATGAGGATCGGCACCGGGGCGAGAAACCCCGCCACCAGCAGGATCAGCAGGGCCGCCATCTCCAGGCTCATGATGTTGCCGAAGAGGCGCACCGCCAGCGCGATGGTGCGGGTGATCTCACTCACCAGATGAAAGGGCAGCAGGATCGGGCTGGGTGACAGATAGTGACGCAGATAGCGCTTCCAGCCCTGCAGCTGCAGGCCGTACCAATGGGTAGAGAGAAACACCAAAAAGGCCAGCGCGGCAGTGGCGGAGAGATCCCGTGTGGGTGAGTGGACGCCGGGGACGAGACCGATCAGATTAGCGATGACGAGAAATATCCAGAGCGTGCCGATGAAGGGCATTATATGACGCCCCTGCTCTGGAGCGACCCGGTCGATGGCCGTTTCGATGGTGATGACGATTCGCTCGACCGCCGTCTGCAGGGTACCGGGTTCATCGCGGAGGTGATGCGAGAACTGCCAGCAGAGCAACCAGACGATCACCATCACCACCCATGTTGTGACCACGGTGCTGCTGATGCCGAGTGGGCCGAGTTGGAACAGCGGGGTAATCTCAAGACTGACTTCTTTCATGCTAGGGCCCTTGTTAACACTTGACTCAATCGCAAATCCGCATCTCAACGACACTAGGTCTCCCGGATAAAGAGATAGACGTTCACGGCACCGACGACGATTCCCAGAAGGATAAGGCTTGTGGTCCAACGCACCGAATAACCGCTCGCCATCGAGTCGAGCCAGTGGCCCAGATAGGCGCCGCCCACTACGGGGAGTATGAATAGCAGCCCCAGGGTACCGAGAAAGACGGTATGGCGTAGCAGGGTGGGGCGGTGCCGTTCGGCCTCCACCATGCGCCTGGCATGGGTGTCGATACGCCGGTTCATCTCATTCTTCTTCGGCATCGCGCTCACCCCTCACGTCCCATCTCCCAGAGTTTTCTCATGACCGACTCCTCCATGCGATGAAGACTGCGCTTGATTCCGACCAGTTTCTCCTCCTCCGCCAGCAACTGCTCGCGCAGGGCCTGGCTGATGCGCCTGTAGTCTTCGTCCAACAGGTAGCGGCGGGTACTGAGCGTCAACAGGTTGTCCTTGAAGTAGAGCAGAGCCCCGGGCAGGGCGAGATAGACCCACGGTCGTTCATCGATCCGGTAACGGGCCAGGCCGGGCCGCAGCAGGGTCATGATGCGGCTGTGTCCGGCCAGGATGCCAAAACTGCCGCTGGCGTCCTCGCCGACGAAAGAGGTCAGATGCGCAATCTCTTGCGAATGGGTCGAGTCGAGCAACCGCATGCGGAAGTGTTTCATGTCGCCACCTCTACCATGCCACCGCGCATATAGCAGTCGGATTCGCTGAGGTCGTCGAAACGGCCGCTGATGAAGGCGTCGCAATCGGCGAGCAGCTGTTCCAATGTCACCGAGACACCGGCCATGCCGGTATGGGTGGCGGTGGTCCAGAAGGGCTGGGTGAGATAGCGCTGGAGCTTGCGTGCACGCATGACGATCATTCGGTCCTTCGTCGACAGCTCCTCGATACCCAGCATTGCGATGACATCTTCCAGTTCGCTGTAGCGGGCGAGATGTTCGCGCACCCCCTCGGCGATGTCGTAGTGACGCGAGCCCAGCACATGGCGATCGACCAGACGGCTCTCCGATTGCAGCGGATCGACTGCCGGATAGATACCCTTGCCGGCCTGGGTGCGAGAAAGGATCACGGTGGTATCCAGGTGACTGAGAATGGCGCCCACAGCCGGATCGGTCATGTCGTCGGCCGGCACATAG
Source organism: Chromatiales bacterium (assembly GCA_050119415.1). Taxonomy (GTDB): domain Bacteria; phylum Pseudomonadota; class Gammaproteobacteria; order Chromatiales; family Chromatiaceae; genus Thiodiazotropha. The sequence continues at coordinate 5,389 of JASFJY010000092.1, forward strand.
ACCGCCTGCACCGAGGTGATCGCACCCTGGCGGGTTGAGAGGATACGGTCCTGCAGCTCGGCGACCTCGGTGGTCAGGGTGGGTTGGTAGCCGACCGTTGCCGGCATGCGCCCCAGCAGGCTGGAGACCTCGCTGCCGGCCTGCACGAAGCGGAAGATATTGTCCATCACGAACAGCACCTCCTTCTGCAGCGTGTCACGCAGATACTCGGCGTAGGTCAGGGCGGAGAGGCCGGCGCGGAAGCGCACCCCGGGCGACTCATCCATCTGGCCGAAGACCATCAGGGTTTGCGGCAGCACACCGGCCTCCTTCAACTCGTGATAGAGCTCATGCCCTTCGCGAATGCGTTCACCGACTCCGGCGAAGACAGAGACGCCCTGATGTAGAGTTGCCAGTGCATGCATGAACTCCATAATCAACACGGTCTTGCCTACCCCGGCACCACCGAACAGTCCGGTCTTGCCGCCTCGCATGAAGGGACAGAGCAGGTCGATAACCTTGATGCCGGTATGCAACAGCTCACCCACTCCCACGGCATCCTTGAGTGGAGCGGGGCGACTATGGACATTTCTATATTCGGAGTTTTTAATAGGTTCACCATTGTCGAGCGGTTCGCCAAAGCTGTTTAGCATGCGCCCGAGACAGGCCGTGGAGACCGGCACATGCAGGGGCGCGCCTGTATCGTAGACCGGCAGGCTGCGAAACAGCCCGGCACTGCGATGCAAGGTGATGGCGCGGATATGACGCTGATCCAGATGTTGATGGACCTCGAAGAGATAGGTTTCGTGGTCGAGGCTGGCATAGAGGGCTTGGCGCAAGGGCGGCAGTTTCTCGCAACAGATCACCACGACCGGTCCATGGACCTCCGTGATGAAACCAATGGGAGACCCCGCATCGCGTATTGAGGGCGTAAGCTGATCCATACACTTCAAGTATAAGTTTGATTAAGAGTTTGCCTATGACAATTGCGTTTTCGCCATAACTGGCCGGTATTGTCAGCTATACTGGGATGGCCCATGACAGCATTCGATTTGCACAGATCACCGGCAAGCCAATCCAGAGTCGAATTTAGTCAATTTCCAAGCTTCTGCGAGAGAGCGCTTTATGTTCATGCAATTTCATTTAGGGGAGCCGGAAATACCCCCGGACAAACCACCGGAGACACCGCCACCCGATGTTCCACCCGGCGTGCCGCCGGGCAATCCCGAAGAGCTGCCCGACGCAACTCCGGAGGAGATTCCGTCTGAGGAGCCTATCGAGATTCCGCCGGATTACCCGCCTGAGTTTTGATCAAACCGACGAGCTGATTGGAATATTCGGGAAAGTGTACGGGTTGAGGAAACATGAAAACAGTTGGTCTTTTGGGTGGTATGAGTTGGGAAAGTACGGTTGGCTACTATCGTGCGATTAACGAGGGCGTCAAACATGCCCTTGGCGGTTTGCACTCAGCCAAGATCGCTATGTACAGCGTCGATTTTGATCCTATAGAAAAACTACAGCACGAAGGCGATTGGAAAGGTACTGCAAGGATACTTTCAGAGGCAGCTCAAAGCATACAGCTTGCTGGCGCTGATTTTTTGCTTATCTGCACAAACACTATGCATAAGGTTGCACCGCAAATAGAAAAATCTATCAAAATACCCGTGCTTCATATAGCAGACGCAACGGCGGAAGTGCTTGTACATGAAGGTATTAAAACGGTAGGTTTACTGGGTACAGCCTTCACTATGGAGCAGGATTTCTACAAGGGGCGGCTAAGTGAAAACTATGGACTGAATGTTCTGGTCCCGAATGACGAAGACAGACGTATTGTCCATAAAATAATTTATCAAGAGCTTTGCTTAGGGAAGATACAAAGCGAATCAAAAACTGAATATCTTCGCATCATTGAGATGCTTTCTAATCAAGGGGCTGAAGCAGTGATTCTTGGCTGTACCGAAATTGGAATGTTGGTAAGCCAAGGTGATACCAAAGTAAAACTATTCGATACCACAGCCATTCATGCCAAAAAGGCTGTGGAATATGCAATACCTGAACCACCAATCCGGTGATGAACAGGACAACGCGACAATCAAGACGCCGGAGTGACGGCCTGCGGGACGCTGACCTGGAACTGAATTCGCTTGCCTTCAAGCAGGATCTTCACCCGGCTGCCTGGGGGACATTCGTCCTGGACGATCTGCATGGCCAGGGGGTTTTCCAGCTGGCGTTCCACTTCGCGCCTTAGCGGTCTGGCGCCGTAGACCGGATCGAATCCGTCATGGGCCAGTTTATCGATCACCGCCGGGTCGATATCGAGGGTGATCTTCTGGCCCTGCATCTGTGCGCTCAGTTCGTCGACGAACATATGTGCTATCTGTTTGACGTGTTCCGGTTCCAGGTAGTGGAACACGATGGTGTCATCCAGACGGTTCAGAAACTCGGGCTTGAAGAACTTCTTCACCTCGTCGAGTACCAAGCGGCGCGCCTCCTGGTAGTCGGGCATGGCAGAATGCACAAAACCGATGGGGCGCTTGTCCGGCGATAAGGTCTCGGTGCCTAGATTGGAGGTGCCGATGAGAATGGTGTTGCGGAAAGAAACCGTACGTCCCTGGGCATCGGTGAGCTGGCCGTCTTCAAGGATCTGCAGCAGCATGTTGAAGACATCCGGATGGGCCTTCTCGACTTCGTCCAGCAAGACCACGGTGTAGGGATTGTGGCGTACCTTTTCGGTGAGCTGCCCGCCCTCGCCGTAACCGATGTAGCCGGGCGGAGCGCCGATCATCTTCGATACCTCGTGGCGCTCCATATATTCGGACATGTCGAGCCTTACGATGCGAGATTCGTCGTCGAGCAGGAAGGCGGCCAGGGCGCGCGCCAGTTCAGTCTTGCCCACCCCGGTAGGGCCGAGAAAGAGAAATGAACCGATGGGACGGCGGATCGAGGCGATGCCGGCCCGGTTGCGCCGAATCGCATTGGCCACAGCCGCCACCGCATCATCCTGGCCGATGATACGTCGGTGCAGATTCTCTTCCATGCGCGCCAGCTTGGCGGCCTCGCTTTCGACCATGCGCGCCACCGGGATTCCGGTCCATTTCGATACCACTTCGGCCACATCCTGGGCGGTCACCAGCGGGTCGATCTGACCTCGGTCCCGTTCCCATTGAGCTCTGGCCGACTTGAGTCGCTTCTCATGTTCAAGGATCTCCATCTGCAGTTGGGCGACGCGCTCGAAATCCTGGGCTTCGAAGGCGCTGGTCTTCTCCAGTTGCAGCCGCTGGTACTCCTGCTCCAGCAGCTTGATGTCGTAGGGAATCGAAATGAGCTGAATATGTTTGCGCGAACCCGCTTCGTCGATCAGGTCCACCGCCTTGTCCGGCAGGCGGCGGTCGCTCAGATAGCGCTCAGCCAGGCGGGCGGCCGATTCCAGCGCCTCAGCTTGATAATGCACGGCGTGATGAGTCTCATAGCGGGGCGCCACACCCTGTAAAATACGTAGTGTCTGTTCGATGCTGGGTTCGCGGATCAGTATGGGGTGGAAGCGACGCTCCAGCGCCTTGTCCTGCTCCACGA
>JASFJY010000093.1:0-8888 GCA_050119415.1 Chromatiales bacterium
CCCGGCGACAACGTGAAGATGACCGTGAAGTTGATCGCGCCGATCGCCATGGAAGAGGGTCTGCGCTTTGCGATTCGCGAGGGCGGCCGGACCGTCGGTGCCGGTGTGGTATCCAAGATTATCGAGTAAGAGATAATGGCTAACCAGAGAATTCGAATTCGTCTGAAAGCGTTTGATCATCGTCTGATAGATCAATCGGCCCGTGAGATTGTGGAGACCGCCAAGCGCACCGGTGCGCATGTGCGCGGCCCGATCCCGTTGCCGACCAAGAACGAGCGTTTCACCGTGCTGATCTCGCCGCATGTCAACAAAGACGCGCGCGACCAATATGAGATCCGCACCCACAAGCGTCTGCTTGATATCGTCGAGCCGACCGACAAGACCGTGGATGCCCTGATGAAGCTCGATTTGGCTGCCGGTGTCGACGTGCAGATCAAACTGAACTGAGGTTAAGAAGATGGCGATTGGAATAGTCGGCCGCAAGGCGGGAATGACCCGGGTCTTCACCGAAGAGGGCGCCTCCGTACCGGTCACGGTGATCGAAGTTGAGCCCAACCGCGTCGCTCAGCTCAAGCGAGTGGAGTCTGAAGGTTACCTGTCTATCCAGGTAACCACCGGTGCGAAAAAGACCTCACATGTTAACAAGCCCTCAGCGGGGCATTTCGCCAAGGCGGGTGTCGAGGCTGGCCGTGGTTTGTGGGAGTTCCGCGCCGAAGAGGCGGAGCTGGAAGGTATCGAGGTCGGCAGTGAGATCAAGGTCGATCGTTTCGAGGCCGGGCAGATGGTCGATGTACGCGGCCGTAGCCAGGGTAAAGGCTATCAGGGTACCGTCAAGCGTCACAACTTTCGCACCCAGGACGCCACCCACGGCAACTCCCTGTCCCATCGCGCTCCGGGTTCCATCGGTCAATGTCAGACACCGGGACGGGTGTTCAAAGGCAAGAAGATGGCGGGACAGATGGGTAACGTGCAGCGCTGCCAGCAGAATCTGCAAGTGGTGCGTGTCGACGCCGAGCGTAATCTACTGCTGGTCAAGGGTGCCGTACCCGGTGCCAAGGGTGGCGATGTAATCGTTACACCGGCTGTGAAGATGAAAAACAAAGGGTGACAGGCATGGATCTCAATGTACAAACAGCCGTAGGCGCACAGACCCTGCAGGTCTCAGATACGGTATTCGGCGCTGATTTTAAAGAGGCGCTGATCCATCAGGTGGTGACCGCCTACATGTCAGGGGCGCGTGCCGGCACCAAGGCACAAAAGAACCGTTCAGCGGTGCGCGGTGGCGGTGCCAAACCTTTCCGCCAGAAAGGTACGGGACGCGCGCGCGCGGGTACCACTCGCAGCCCGATCTGGCGCAGTGGCGGCAAGAATTTCGCCGCCAGTCCGCGCAACTACGCGCAGAAGGTCAACCGCAAGATGTTCCGCGGAGCTATCCGCTCGATACTCTCCGAGCTGAATCGTCAGGAGCGTCTGCAGGTGGTCGACCAGATCGCTGTCTCCGCACCGAAGACCAAAGAGCTGGTCGGCAAGCTCAAGGCGTTGCAACTGAGCGATGTGCTGATAATCGCGGTGAACCCGGACGAGAACCTGTATCTGGCGGCGCGCAATCTCTATGGTGTTGACGTCTGTGACGTCAACGAGATCGATCCGGTCAGCCTCATCGCCTATGAAAAAGTTTTGGTGAGCGAGGAAGCGGTGAAGAAACTCGAGGAGCGTCTGGCATGAATAACGAACGTCTCATGAAAGTGCTGCTGAGCCCGGTAGTCTCTGAAAAGAGCACTATCGTCGCTGATGCCAACAACCAGTACACCTTCAAGGTCGCTACCGATGCGAGCAAGCGCGAGATCGCCAAGGCTGTTGAAAAACTCTTCGAGGTTCAGGTCGAAAACGTCAAGGTGGTGAATGTCAAGGGCAAACAGAAGCGCTTTGGCATGATCCGCGGCAAGCGTTCTGACTGGAAAAAGGCATATGTACGTCTCAAGGCAGGTAGCGAAATCGAATTCGCAGCCGGTGCCTGAGCAAAGATTACAGGATTGGGATAATGGCAGTCGTTAAAACAAAACCGACCTCCGCAGGCCGCCGATTCGTGGTCAAGGTTGTCAATGCCGATCTGCACAAGGGGCAACCCTATGCACCGCTCCTGGCGAAGAAGAGCAAGAGCGGCGGACGCAACAACAACGGTCGTATTACCACGCGACATCGCGGTGGTGGTCACAAACAGCGTTACCGGATTATCGATTTCAAGCGCAACAAGGAGGGTATTCCAGGCATCGTTGAACGCCTCGAATATGATCCGAATCGCACTGCTCATATCGCACTGATTCGATATGCCGACGGTGAGCGAGCTTATATCATCGCACCGAACAATCTGCGTGCCGGCGACCAGATCGAGGCCGGTGTCAGTGCGCCGATCAAGACCGGCAACTGCATACCGCTGCGCAACATACCCTTGGGTTCTATCGTTCACTGCATCGAGATGAAGCCAGGCAAGGGCGCGCAGATTGCCCGCTCCGCCGGTGCCTCGGTTCAGCTGGTTGCCCGTGAAGGTCAGCATGCCACACTGCGACTACGCTCCGGTGAGATGCGTAAGGTTCCGGTCGACTGCCGCGCGGTCATCGGCGAGGTCTCTAACTCAGAGCACAATCTACGCTCTTTGGGCAAGGCTGGCGCCACGCGGTGGAAGGGTATACGTCCAACCGTTCGTGGTGTCGCGATGAACCCGGTGGATCACCCGCATGGTGGTGGTGAGGGGCGCACGTCCGGCGGTCGTCATCCGGTCTCCCCCTGGGGGACGCCGACCAAGGGTTACAAGACCCGTACCAACAAGCGTACGAACAAGATGATCGTACGTCGTAGAAACCGTAAATAACTGATTAGGGGTTAGAGTCGTGCCACGTTCCATTAGAAAAGGCCCTTTCATCGACCACCACCTGGCAAAGAAAGTAGAAGATGCGGTCGCCCAGAACAACAAGCGCCCGATCAAGACCTGGTCGCGTCGTTCGGTCATTCTGCCGGAAATGGTCGGTCTGACCATTGCGGTGCACAACGGTAAAGCGCATGTTCCGGTGCTGATCTCCGAAAACATGGTCGGACACAAGTTGGGTGAATTCGCTCTGACCCGCACCTATCGCGGTCATGCTGCGGATAAGAAATCCAAGTAGAGGTTTAAAAGATGCAGACTACAGCCAAATTGCGTCATGCCCGCATCTCTGCGCAGAAAGGCCGGTTGGTAGCGGATCAGATCCGTGGGCTGCCTGTCGAGCAGGCGCTCAACCTTCTTGCTTTCAGCAAGAAGAAGGGTGCTGTGTTGGTAAAGAAGGTCCTTGAATCGGCTATTGCCAACGCTGAGCACAATGAGGGTGCTGACGTGGATGAATTGAAGGTGTCCGCGGTCAGTGTCGACGAAGGGCCGACCATGAAGCGCATCCGCGCCCGTGCCAAGGGTCGCGCAACACGCATTCTCAAGCGTACCAGTCACATTAACGTGACTGTCGCTGACAAGTAACAGGCAAGAGAGGCCGAAATGGGTCAGAAAGTACATCCAACCGGTATACGTCTCGGTATCGTCAAAGATTGGACGTCAAAGTGGTATGCGGATTCAAAGCACTATGCCGATCTGCTGAACAACGATCTCACTGTGCGCGAGTTTCTGAAAAAGAAACTCTCCCAGGCATCCGTTAGTCGCATCCAGATAGATCGTCCGGCAAACAATGCTCATATCACGGTGCATACCGCTCGCCCCGGTCTGGTGATCGGTAAGAAGGGTGAAGATATCGATGCGCTGCGTGCCGAGGTCTCCAGTATGATGGGCATCCCGGTCCACATGAGCATAGAGGAGATCCGCAAACCCGAGTTGGATGCGCAACTGGTGGCTGAGAGTATTGCGCAGCAGCTCGAGAGGCGTGTGATGTTCCGTCGTGCCATGAAGCGCGCGGTGCAGAATGCCATGCGTTTAGGAGCCGAGGGTATCAAAGTGAATATCGGTGGCCGTCTGAACGGTGCGGAGATCGCGCGTTCCGAATGGTACCGCGAAGGCCGTGTGCCGTTGCACACCCTGCGCGCTGATATCGACTATGGTTTTGCCGAGGCGGGCACCACCTACGGAATTATTGGTGTCAAGGTGTGGGTCTTCAAGGGTGAGGTCTACAGCGACCGCGAAGAGACGGAAGCCGAAGCCAAGGCCGCACCGGCAAGAAAGAGGTCGTAAGTCATGTTACAGCCCAAACGAACAAAATTTCGCAAACAACACAAGGGCCGCAATCGCGGGCTGGCCTTTGCAGGCAGCACGGTCTCCTTTGGTGAGTTCGGTCTGAAATCGACAGGTCGCGGTCGTATCACCGCGCGTCAGATCGAGGCGGCACGTCGTGCCATCACCCGTCATGTCAAACGTGGCGGCAAGATCTGGATCCGGATTTTTCCAGACAAACCGATCACCAAGAAACCCCTGGAGGTTCGTCAGGGTAAGGGTAAGGGTAATGTCGAGTACTGGGTGGCACAGATCCAGCCGGGACGCATGCTGTACGAAATTGAAGGTATTTCCGAGGAGTTGGCGCGCGAGGCATTTGCGCTCGCCTCGGCCAAACTGCCGGTTTCTACGGCCTTTGTTAAGCGGGCGGTGATGTGATGAAAGCTTCAGAATTGCGTCAGAAATCGCAGGGCGAACTGAATACAACCCTCGACGAGCTGTTGAAGGAGCAGTTTAACCTGCGTATGCAGCAGGGAACCGGGCAGCTGACCCGTCCTTCCCGTATGAAAGAGGTGCGCAAAGACATTGCGCGGATCAAGACTCTTATGAACGAAAAGCAGTCGGGTGATGCATCATGAGCGAACAGGAAACCACTAACCGTACGCTGATTGGCCAGGTCGTGAGCGATGCGATGGACAAGTCGATCACCGTCTCCGTGGAACGAAGGGTCAAGCATCCGGTCTATGGCAAATTCATGCGTCGCTCCACCAAGGTGCATGCTCACGATGAGGCCAATGAGTGTCATGTCGGCGACACAGTGATGCTTGAGCAGTGCCGTCCACTGTCGAAGACGAAGACATGGCGACTGGTGAAAGTACTGGAGCGCGCCAGCTGACCACCGTGCAGCACGCGTCCCATCTAACTATTTGGAATTAGGGCAATACCATGATTCAGATGCAGACCAACCTCAGTGTGGCTGACAACAGCGGCGCTAAGCGTGTTCAGTGCATAAAAGTGCTTGGTGGTTCTCATCGCCGCTATGCCGGGATTGGAGACATCGTCAAAGTCAGTGTGAAAGACGCCATTCCGCGTGGCAAGGTAAAGAAGGGCGACGTCTACAATGCCGTGGTCGTTCGCACCAAGAAGGGCGTGCGCCGACCAGACGGCTCGGTGATCCGCTTCGATACCAATGCTGCGGTATTGCTGAACAACGCACTACAACCGATCGGTACGCGTATCTTCGGTCCGGTTACCCGTGAATTGCGTAGCGAGCGTTTCATGAAAATCATCTCGCTGGCACCGGAAGTTTTGTGAGGCGGCACTAATGGCAAGCAAGATTAAGAAAGGTGACGAGGTAATCGTCAGAACAGGTAAGGACAGGGGTAAGCGCGGAACCGTGGTAAGGGTTTTGGACGACGACCGGCTGATCGTGGAAAACGTCAACATGGTGAAGAAACATACCAAGCCCAATCCTAACAAAGGGGAGCCCGGCGGTATTCTCGACAAGGAGATGCCTCTGCATATCTCCAACGTCGCGCTCTACAACCCGGCTGCCGGTAAAGGTGACCGCGTGGGTTTTAAAATTCTCGAAGACGGCAAGAAGGTTCGTGTCTTCAAGTCGAATCAAGAAGTCGTCGACATCTAAGGCGTGATCAGACATGGTTAGATTACAGCAACACTACAAAGAGACCGTGGTCAAGGAACTGATGGACAAGTTCCAATTCAAGAGTGTCATGGAGGTGCCTAAGATTACCAAGATCACCCTCAACATGGGTGTGGGTGAGGCCATCGGCGACAAAAAAATACTCGAGAACGCGGTCGGTGACATGGAGAAGATCGCTGGCCAGAAGGCGGTCGTGACCCGTGCCCGCAAGTCGATTGCCGGTTTCAAGATACGCGAGGGCTGGCCAATCGGCTGTAAGGTGACCTTGCGCCGCGAGCGCATGTACGAGTTCCTCGATCGCCTGATCAATGTTGCCATACCGCGTATTCGTGACTTTCGCGGCCTTAACGCCAAGGCATTCGACGGTCGCGGCAACTACTCGATAGGTGTGAAAGAGCAGATCATCTTCCCGGAGATCGACTACGACAAGATCGATGCCTTGCGCGGACTTGATATTACGATCACCACTTCGGCCAAGAACGACGACGAGGGTCGCGCACTCCTCGAGGCCTTCAAGTTTCCTTTTAAAAACTGAGTCCAGATATGGCAAAGAAGAGCATGATCGCACGTGAAAACAAGCGTGCCCGCACCGCCTCCCGTTTTGCTGCCAAACGCAGCAACCTGAAGGCGGTGATTAAAAACCCGAACAGTACTTTCGAGCAGATTGAAGAGGCGACTCTGAAGTTGCAGAAACTGCCTCGGGACGCTAGTCCGGCACGCAAGCACAATCGCTGCCAGATTACCGGGCGTCCCCATGGTTACTACCGCAAGTTTGGCCTTTGCCGCAATAAACTGCGCGAAGCCGCGATGCGCGGAGATGTGCCGGGTCTTGTAAAAGCCAGCTGGTAATAGTATATTATCGCGCCTTTCCGGGCCCCTAAGGGCCCGGTTTTGTTAATTTTCGGGTATCGCGTCAAAGAGACGGGCTGACCCCAGGAGCTCATCATGAGTATGTCGGATCCGATCGCGGATATGCTTACCCGTATCCGCAATGGTCAGGCAGCGAAGAAGACGACCGTCGAGCTGCCCTCGTCCAAGCAGAAAATGGCAATCGCCAACCTTCTGAAAAGCGAAGGTTATCTCCAAGAAGTCTCTGTCAACGACCATGCAGGCAAGCCTACCTTGGTGTTGGAGCTGCGCTATTACCAGGGGCGACCTGTGATCGACCTGATCAAGCGCGTGAGTCGTCCCGGTCTCCGCGTCTACAAGGGCAGGGACGAGCTGCCCAAGGTACGTGGTGGCCTCGGCGTTGCGATTATCTCCACCTCGAAGGGCGTGATGAGTGATCGTGCAGCCCGTCAACTCGGCCAAGGCGGTGAAGTCATCGCCTATGTCGCGTAAGGAGGGGAGTCATGTCACGAGTAGCTAAGAGCCCGATTTCGCTGCCCACAGGCGTCAGTATCAAAATCGACGCCGATATGGTGACGGTCAAAGGCTCGAAGGGCGAGCTGGTACAGAAAATCCATCCGCTGGTCAACCTGAAAGAAGCTGACGCAAGCGTTACGGTCACGCCGGTCAAAGAGGATAAACAGTCCTGGGCCATGGCCGGGACCATGCGGGCCATAGTCAACAACATGGTAACCGGAGTCAGTCAGGGTTTTGAGCGCAAGCTAGCGTTGGTCGGGGTGGGTTATCGCGCCCAGGCCGGCGGCAAGTCACTGAATCTGAGTCTGGGCTTTTCGCATCCCATCGAATATCCGGTGCCCGAGGGTATTTCCATCGCGACACCGTCGGCCACCGAGATCGTGGTTAGCGGCAGCGATAAGCAGCGTGTCGGCCAGGTGGCGGCTGAAATCCGCGCCTTCCGCCCGCCCGAGCCATACAAAGGCAAGGGTGTGCGCTACGCCGATGAGCAAGTGGTGCGTAAAGAAGCCAAGAAGAAATAGGGTATAGAACGATGGAAAAGAAAGAATCACGTATGCGCCGCGGTCGTAAGGCCCGTGCAAAGATTCGCGAACTGGGCGTGCACAGGCTATCTGTGTTCCGCTCGCCTCGCCATATCTATGCCCAGGTGATCAGCCCCGACGGTTCCCAGGTGCTGGCCAGTGCCTCCACGCTGGATAAAGCGGTTCGTGGCGATATAAACGGCGCGACCGGAAATATCAACGCAGCAGCCGTCGTCGGCAAATATATTGCCGAGCGGGCCAAATCCGCTGGTATCGAAAGTGTTGCTTTTGATCGCTCCGGGTTTCGATATCACGGCCGCGTCAAGGCCTTGGCCGATGCGGCGCGTGAAGCCGGTCTTCAATTCTAAAGGTTCAGGATTATGGCAAATTTCAATGCAAAACCTGAGGGTGACGAGCTCCTTGAAAAGCTGGTCAACGTTAACCGAGTCGCCAAAGTGGTCAAAGGCGGTCGCCAATTCGGTTTCTCCGCGCTAACCGTGGTGGGGGACGGAAAAGGACGTGTCGGTTTCGGCACTGGCAAGGCCCGGGAAGTGCCGATTGCCATCCAGAAGGCGATGGAGACCGCACGTAAAAACATGGTTCAGGTTAAACTCAAGGGCGAGACGCTGCAGTATCCGCTGGTGGGGCGTCATGGCGCCGCCATGGTCTACATGCAGCCCGCCTCCGAAGGTACCGGAATCATCGCCGGTGGCGCCATGCGTGCAGTGTTCGAGGTTCTCGGTGTGCACAATGTACTGGCCAAGTGTATCGGTACCAACAATCCGATCAACGTAGTTCGCGCCACCATCAATGGCCTGAACGAAATGGCCGACGCAGAAGCGGTTGCACTGAAACGCGGCAAGACCGTAGAAGAGATTCTGGGGTAAGTCATGGCTGATAAGAAAACGATACGTGTCACCCTGGTGCGAAGCACGAACGGCCGCCTGGCCAGCCACAAGGCCTGTGTCAAGGGGCTGGGTTTACGGCGCATGCACCAGACGGTGGAAGTGGAAGACACACCCTGCACCCGTGGCATGGTGAATAAGGTCAACTACATGGTCAGAATTGAGGAGGCCTGATATGCGACTCAATAGCATACAGCCCGCGCCGGGCAGCAAGTCGGATCGTAAGCGGGTCGGCCGGGGCATCGGCA
>JASFJY010000094.1:0-8863 GCA_050119415.1 Chromatiales bacterium
GATAAGGGCGTTGCGGATGGCCGGTTCGGCTGCGGAGTGGCCCGCATCGGGTATCACCATGAGTTCGCTCCCTTCCCAGGCCTGATGCAGTTCCCAGGCGGAAGCCATGGGGCAGATGAGGTCGTATCGGCCTTGCACGATCACTCCGGGAATACCGATCAGTTTCGAGGCCTCCCGCAACAGCTGATTGGGACGCAGAAAGGCGCGGTTGACGAAGTAGTGGCATTCGATGCGGGCCAGGCTCAGGGCGGTATGGGGATTTGAGAAGAAATCAACCACCCCTGAATTGGGCAGCAAGCTGGCGGTACGCCCCTCCCAGATAGACCAAGCCTTGGCGGCCGCCATGCGCAGGATTTCATTCTCACCCGTCAGGCGGCGATGGTAGGCATTGAGCATGTCGCCCCGCTCCGCCGGCGGGATGGGCGAGGTGAAGTCCTGCCAATAGTCGGGAAAGACTTTGCTGGCGCCTGACTGATAGAACCAGGCTATCTCCTCGTCGCGGCAGAGAAAGATGCCCCGCAACAACAGTCCGATGACCTTCTCGGGATAGCGCTCGGCATAGGCCAGCGCCAGGGTGGAGCCCCAGGAGCCGCCGAACAGCAGCCAGCGCTCGATGCCGAGGTGCCGGCGTATGTGCTCGATGTCGGCCAGCAGATCCCAGGTGGTGTTCTCCTGCAGCTCGGCGTGGGGTGTGGAGCGGCCGGATCCGCGCTGATCGAAGAGCACGACACGGTAGGTCTGCGGATTGAAAAAACGCCGATGATAAGGCTCGCACCCGGCACCCGGCCCCCCGTGAAGGAAGAGTATCGGAATACCGTCCGGGATGCCGACCTCTTCCAAGTAGAGCTGATGTCCACCGCTCACACTGAGCCGCTCTGTGGCATAGGGCTCGATTGGAGGATATAACTCTTTCATATCACATTATATTTACAATGTAGGACCATTCCTACGTTAATAGTTGAAAATTCTCACAGTCAATTTGTAAGTATTTATGTAATTATGTATGTGTCGTCATCAAGGAAGTACCCCAGGATGATCAACGCACAGGAGGGCAACACGGAAGATTAAGCTTTGCCAACCAAGCCGACGACCGTAAGCCCGACGGCAGGGACTGCCGCCGGGCTTTTTTCTTGCCTGCATAAAGGCGGGGAGCGCCTCAGTCCCTCGCAGCCCGTTTACGCTCGTGTTCTTTCAGGTACCTCTTACGCAGACGGATGGCGCTCGGCGTCACCTCCACCAGCTCGTCGTCTTCGATAAACTCCAGGGCCTGTTCCAGACTATAGCGCAACGGCGGCGTCAGCATGATGGCGTCATCCTTGCCGGCGGCGCGGATATTGGTCAGCTGCTTGCCCTTGAGTGGATTGACCACCAGATCGTTTTCCCGTGAGTGGATGCCGACGATCTGCCCTTCATAGACCTCGTCACCCGGTTTGGCGAAAAGACGGCCCCGCTCCTGTAGATTAAACAGCGCAAAACCGAGCACTTTGCCCTGCCCGTTGGAGATCAACACACCGTTCTTGCGCGGTGCGATGCCGCCGTGTTGAGCCGGTCCGTAGTGATCGAAGACATGATAGATCAATCCGGTTCCCGAGGTGGTGGTCATGAATTCGGTCTGAAAACCGATCAGCCCCCGCGAGGGGATGATGTAGTCGATCCGCACCCGTCCCTTGCCATCGGGCATCATATTTTTCAACTCAGCCTTGCGGGTGCCGAGGGCCTCCATGACGGCACCCTGATGGGTCTCCTCCACGTCGATGGCGAGCTGTTCGTAGGGCTCGCAGACCTCACCGTCGACTTCACGGAAGATGACTTCGGGACGCGACACCGCCAGCTCGAATCCTTCGCGGCGCATCGACTCGATCAGCACCGAGAGATGGAGTTCACCGCGACCGGAGACCTTGAACTTCTCCGGGTCGGTACCCTCCTCAACCCGTAGCGCCACATTGTGGATCAACTCCCGCTCCAACCGCTCCTTGAGCTGGCGCGAGGTCAGATACTTGCCCTCGCGGCCGGCAAAGGGAGAGGTGTTGACCTGGAAGGTCATGGAGACGGTCGGCTCATCCACACTGAGGGGCGCCATGGACTCCACATGGTCCGGGTGACAGAGGGTGTCGGAGACATTCGGCGCCTCCAGCCCGGTGACGGCGATGATATCGCCCGCCGACGCCTCCTCGACCTCGAAGCGTTCCAGCCCCAGATAACCGTAGACCAGGCCGACCTTGGCCCGCTGCTGCTCGCCGTCGTACTTGACCACCACCACCTGCTGGTTGGGCTTCACCTTGCCCCGGGTCACCCGCCCGACGGCGATGGCGCCGACGTAGCTGTTATAGTCGAGATTGGAGACCTGCATCTGGAAGGGAGCCTCTGGATCCACCTCTGGCACCGGACAGTGTTCGACGATGGTCTCGAACAGGGAGGTCATGTCCCCGGAGCGTACATCGCTGTCGAGCCCGGCATAACCGTTGATCGCCGAGGCGTAGACGATGGGAAAGTCGAGTTGCTCATCGGTCGCCCCCAACTGATCGAAGAGCTCGAAGACCTGATCCACCACCCAGTCGGGCCGCGCACCGGGCTTATCGATCTTGTTGACCACGACAATCGGGCGCAGGCCGTGCTTGAAGGCCTTTTGGGTGACGAAGCGTGTCTGCGGCATGGGCCCTTCCTGGGCATCCACCAGCAGCAGCACCGAATCGACCATCGACAGTACCCGCTCCACCTCGCCGCCAAAATCGGCGTGCCCGGGCGTGTCCACCACGTTGATGCGATAACCGTTCCAGCGGATGGCGGTGTTCTTGGAGAGGATGGTGATGCCCCGTTCTTTCTCCTGATCGTTGGAGTCCATCACCCGTTCCACCGTACCGAAACGTTCACCCAGGGTGCCCGACTGCTTCAACAACTCGTCCACCAGGGTCGTCTTGCCGTGGTCGACGTGGGCGATAATGGCAATGTTTCTAAGCGACTCAATCACGCAAGCTATCCTGTACAAAGAAGAGGGGGCGGATTATACCCATTACGGAGCAATTGTCTGCGACATTTAGAAAAGTGTTTCTATTTCGGTAATTTAACGTGATTCCGAAAATGATGATTAGGAAATATTATTGAAATAAGTCTTTGATAAATTAAAACTAATTTCTTACCCACAGATGTTGTGGATAACTCTGTTGAAAAAAGCCCATGCAACGCCCCTGAGTCCGCACCGCGCTTGCACTTTCGTTAAATTGTAAAAAAAATGAACAATTCCAAAATCCGTCGCTCAAACAGGGTGTTAAGATATATCCCACAACAGTTGTAAGGAAGAGATTCCCACACTGACAACGATCGCTACATGGAAGCGGCCCAATTGTGCATAGCATCCAGGCCTAACGGCCTTTCTTGCCAAAAAAAAGCCATTGGGTCGGCCGGTTATGTTGGATTAACACTTAACCCGAATGTTTCACCCAGGAACGCAATGATTGAGCAAATACCGCAAGTTGGTTTGTTTTCTAAGCGACCGGGTGAAACATTCGGGTTCATATCCTGCTGAACTATTGCAAACGTTAATAATCAAAAACGCCGAACGAATTCGATGGCTTGCGCTGCCCTGCAAATATGGACAGGATAGTCGCCGATTTACGCTCAGCACTTCCTGTAAAACCGGGGTTCCCCTTAGGGACGAACACTCGATAGCTGTATCCACACGAAGCATTAAGCAAAAAAAATGAAGTCGTCTATGAATCCTTCCGTCCTCGATCCCCTGCGTGGGCATCTCGCCTCCCGTGTCATCGGCCAGGCCGGCTTTATCGACAGCATGCTCATCTGCCTGCTGAGCGATGGCCACCTGCTCATCGAAGGGCTGCCCGGCCTGGCCAAGACCACGGCGGTGAAGACCCTGGCGGAGGCCATCGAGGGGGACTTCCACCGTATCCAGTTCACCCCCGACCTGCTGCCCTCCGACCTCATTGGCACCGACATCTACCGCCACGAAAAGGGGGAGTTCGAGTTCCGCGCCGGCCCTCTTTTCCACAACATCCTGCTGGCGGACGAGGTCAACCGCGCCCCGGCCAAGGTACAGTCGGCCCTGCTCGAGTCGATGGGGGAAAAACAGATCACCGTGGGCCAGACCACCTACCAGCTACCTCCCTTTTTCATGGTGCTGGCGACCCAGAACCCGGTGGAGCAGGAGGGCACCTACCACCTGCCCGAGGCCCAGCTCGACCGCTTCCTGATGCAGGCCAACGTAGACTACCCTAACCGCAGCGAGGAGCTGCAGATCCTGGATCTGGACAGTGCCCAGCAGAAGGAGAAGCCGTCGCCGCCGGACAAGCCCCTGACGCAGGAGGAGCTGTTCGCCATCCGGCAGCAGATCGCCGAACTCTATCTCGATCCCAAGCTCAACAGCTATATTGTCGATCTGGTGCAGGCCAGCCGTAATCCCTCGGCCTACGACAAGGATCTGGCCCGCTGGTGCCGCTTCGGCGCCTCGCCCCGCGCCAGTATCGCCCTGGCCCGCTGCGCCCGCGCCCGCGCCTGGCTCGACGGCGAGGAGTTCGTCGCGCCCCACCATATCCAGGCCGTGGCACTCCCCATCCTGCGCCACCGCATCCTGCTCACCTTCGAGGCGGAGGCCGAGGGCATCACCACCGACGACTTCCTCTCCCGGCTGCTCGACCTGGTGGCGATTCCCTAGCGCGGCGAAAACATGAGCCTCTACCCCCAGATCGACGACCTGCTGGAGCTGCGGCATCAGGCCCATACCTTGGGCCTGCCCTCGCATCACCTGGTCAACTCCAGCTTCAGCGGCCTTTACGCCTCGGTCTTCCGCGGCACCGGCCTCGACTTCGAGGAGGTGCGCGAATACCGGGAGGGCGACGACATCCGCAACATGGAATGGAACGTCACCGCCCGCACCAATATCCCTCACTTGAAGATCTTCCGCGAGGAGCGGGAGCGCAGCGTGGTGCTCTGCGTCGATCGTGGCCCCCATATGAGCTTCGGCACCCGCGGCACCTTCAAGTCGGTACAGGCGGCCAAGGCCGCCGCCCTGCTCGGCTGGGCCGCCTCGCGGCTGCACGACCGGGTCGGTGGCATGCTGTTCGGTGACAGAAAACAGGGCATGCAATACTTCCGTCCCACCAAGGACCGTCGGGCGCTCTGGCGCCTGCTGCACGCCCTGACCCAGGAAGGAATTACCGAGCAGCCCTCCCATGACCCGCTGGCCGAAGCCCTGCAGCGGGCCGATCGGGGCACCGCCACCGGCTCCCTACTCTTCGTTATCGCCGACATGAACCGGGAGATCCAGAACCTGGAGCAGATCCTCGGCCGGCTCTGCCAGCACCACACCCTGGTGCTGCTGCCGGTGGACGATCCCGCCGAGCGGGAGCTACCGGAGATGGGCCGGGTGACCTTTATCGGCCCCGACGGCCTGGCCATGGAAATCGACACGGCCAACCGGCAAGCCAGGGAACGCTACACCCAGCAGTGGCAGGAGCGACGCCAGCGGCTGCAGGGGGTGTGCAACCGTCTCGGCGTCCCGCTGATGCCGATCGCCACCCATGAAGAGATCCACCTGGCCCTGACCCGCGGCCTGGCAAGACATTTCGGGAGACGCTAGGCGGCTGTGGATCCACTACGCGACATACGCGGTATTGACCCCGCCCCCTGGTGGCCCCCGGCACCGGGCTGGTGGCTGCTGCTATTGGCTCTGCTGCTGTTGCTACTGCTGGTGGTCTGGCTGTTGCGACGGCGCCGCCTCTACACTCCGGGCAACTGGCAACAGGATGCCCGCCGCCATCTGCTGGCCCTGCGCCGACGCATGAAGGGGGAGCCGGCCAAACAGGTGGCGGGGGAACTCTCCGAGCTGCTGCGGCGCATCGCCATCGCCCGCTACGGACGCGAACAGACCGCCGCTTTAACCGGCGAGATATGGCTCGACTGGCTGCAGAGCAACGACTCCACTGGCTTCGCCTGGCGCGAGAAGGGCCGGCTGCTGCTGGAACTCCCCTACGCCCCGCCAGACCGCAGCGCCGACAAGGCAATCCTCGGCGAGCTGATCGACGCCGCCCTCCACTGGGTCAGCGAGGAAGCCTGCCGTGTTTGAGTTCCATTGGCCTTGGATGGCTTTGCTGCTGATCTTGCCCCTGCTGGCGCGCCTCTTCTGGCCGCGTCCGGCCAGTGAGCGGCACGACAACGTCGAAGGCACCCAGACCACCCTGCTCCACCCCATGCTCGGTCATCTGCAGAGCGCCTTCGAAACCCGCAAACCGAGCCAGCACCTGAGCGCCCGGCTCCATGGCTGGCTGCTCTACCTGCTGTGGGCGGCGCTGGTGGTGGCGCTGATGCGGCCCCAGTGGCTGGAACCCCACACCGAAAACCGCACCGCCGGCTATGACCTGATGCTGGCGGTCGACACCTCCCGCTCCATGACCGCCCTCGACTTCACCCTCGATGACAAACAGGTAAGCCGCATGCAGGTGGTCAAGGGAGTGGTCAGCCAGTTCATTCAGGGACGCCGGGGCGACCGGGTGGGACTGGTGATCTTCGGCAGCCAGGCCTATGTGCTCTCGCCGCTGACCTTCGACCTGGATGCAGTCGACAAGCTGCTCAGGGATCTGGTGCCGGCGATCGCCGGGCCGGCCACCGCCATGGGGGATGCCATGGGCCTGGGGGTGAAGAAACTGCGGGAGCGGCCCGAAGGCTCTCGAGTATTGATCCTGGTCACCGACGGCAAGAGCGAGGGAGGCGTCATCCCGCCCCTGAAGGCGGCCCGGCTGGCGAAGCAGGAAGGCGTCAAGATCTATACCATCGGCGTGGGCAGTGATAAGGCCAGAGTACGGATGCTTGGACCGGACATGCAGACGTATCAATGGGCTACGGGTCTGGGTTTCGACGAAGAGGCGCTGCAGGAGATCGCCCGCATCACCGGCGGCGCCTACTTCCGCGCCACCGACACCGAGGCCCTGGAGAAGGTCTATCAGCGCATCGGCGAACTGGAAAAGACCGAGGCGGAGTCGCGCACCCTGTTCATCCCGCGGCCCCTCTACCCCTGGCCGCTGGCCTTTGCCCTGATCTGCCTGCTGATCCTGGGACTCTATCCGGAGGGCCGCGCACGCCGGCTCAAGGGGGGCGGCTATGCCTGAGGCCGGCTTCCACTTCGCCCGCCCCGAGTGGCTCTTCGCCCTGCTGGGACTGATACCGGTGCTCGCCTGGCTGGTCTTCAGCGTGGCGCGACCGAACAAGGGACCGATCCACCGCTACGCCGACGAACACCTGCTGCCCCACCTCACCGGGGTGCGCGAACTTGACGTCAACGAGCGTTGGAGCCGCTTCACCCGCTGGTCGCAGCTCTGGATCCTGCTAGTGCTGGCACTGGCCGGCCCGCGCTGGGACTACACCGACGTCGAGGCCTTCTCGCCGGTCAACGAGCTGGTGATCCTGATGGATATCTCCCGCTCCATGAATGTGGCCGACGTGGCCCCCTCGCGACTGGCGCGGGCGCGCCAGGAGGTGCAGGACCTGGTGCAACTCAACCGGGAGCTGCGCATCGGCCTGATCGCCTTCGCTTCGGTACCGCTGGTGATCTCCCCCATCACCGAGGACAGCCAGAGCCTGCTCAACGCCCTGCCGGCGGTCACCACCGACCTGGCCAACCTCAAGGGCAGCCGCCTCGACGCCGCCCTGGAGCGGGCCAGGCAGCTGCTCGGCAGCGGCGAGAGCGGCCGCAGCATTTTGCTGATCAGCGACGGCGACCTTGACGAGCCGGAACTGACCGAGAAGATCCGGGATTTGAAGCGCAATGGCATCAACCTTCATGTGCTCGGCATCGGCACCCCGGATGGCGGCCCCATACCGGCCCAGTCGGGCCACAGCGACCTGCTGCGCGAGCGCAGCGGCCGCATCATCGAGTCCCGCCTCAACGAGCAACTGCTGCAGCAGCTGGCAGCGGCCGGCGGCGGCCGCTATCTGTTGGCCGATTTCCGCGACCTCGACAGCCAGGCCATCCTCGACCTGGCCGGCGGCGATGCGGGCAATCCGACCCCGGCCGAGGAGAAGACCCGGGTCTGGAACGAGCCCTTCTACTGGCTGCTGCTGCCGCTGCTGCTGCTTCTACTGCCCCGCTTCCGGCGGCGACAGCCCCAGGAGTTCCGCCCATGAGGCAGCTGGCCACCCTCATGCTTGTCCTGTTACAGCCCCTTGTCCTGTTACAGCCCCTGGCGGTGCAGGCTGCCCCGAAACTCTTCCTGAATCAGGAGCAACAGGCCGCCGAGTCCTACAAGCAGGGCCACTACGAAGAGGCGGTTGAACGCTTCCAGGACACTTATCGGCGCGGTGTCGCCCACTACCGCATCGGCGATTACCAAGCGGCGGCCGAGGCGTTCAGCCAGGTGCGGCGGCCCGAAGTGAAGCAGGACGCCCTCTACAACCTGGGCAACAGCCGTTACCGGCTGCAAGACTACCAGGGAGCCATCGAGGCCTATGAGTCGGTACTGGCGCAGGAGCCGGATCACCAGGACGCTCGCTTCAACCTGGCCCTGGCGCGCGAAAAACTGGCACAGGAACAGGAAGAGAAGACGCCCGAGGAAGAAGATCAGCAGGATGAACAAGAGAAGGAGCAGGAAAAGGAACAGCAACAGCCCGAAGAAGAGCAACAAACCGGCGACCAACAACAAAAGCAGGAGCAGCAGTCCCAGTCGGCTGATCAGCAACAGGAGCAACAGCAATCCGGCGAACAGCAGCAGGAGCAGGAGTCCACCTCCGGCCAGCAACAGCAGGAGCAACAACAGGGCGCGGGCGATCGCGATACCGAATCGGCGCAGGCGGGTGAACAGGAGCAACAGCAGACACAGGATAGCGGCGAGGAGCAGCTGCAAGAAGATCAGTCAATGGG
>JASFJY010000095.1:0-8855 GCA_050119415.1 Chromatiales bacterium
CACGGCCGCGCCACTCTCCTGATGCAACAGATAATCCTGCATCAGACCTTGAAACTCCCGTCCATGCCGCCCCACCCAGGCGCGCTGCCAAGCGGCACCTGTCTTACGCTTTTTCACCCGTTGCGCAATAATACCCAACCAATAGTCGATCTCTTCCTTATCCACCTGGAGATGAGTAAGCCCGGCCCTGGACACCGGCAGCAGCCTTTCAGTAACCAGTTGAGCCATCTCAACCCGCTCAATATCGAACCAGGCCACTTCGGCATCCAGCCCGTAGCGCGCGGCTGCGTAAAAGTTGCTGCGAGCACGGTCGAATTGCAGCCGTTCAGTAGGTTGCTCCTCACTCTCCAGCAGGCCGATCACCAGGCCGAAATAGAAGGCGGCATTGGCGATCGAATCGGCGATGCTGGGCCCCGCCGGCACTACGCGGTGCTCGATGCGCAGATGGGGCGCACCCTGGTTGTCGAAACCGATCAGGGGCCGGTTCCAACGCCAGATAGTGCCGTTGTGAAGACGCAGGTGGCTCAATCGCTCGACCGGCTCATCCATCAGCCGCGGCAGCAGCACCGGGTAGCGCAGCAGATTGGCGGTGAAGTTCTCCATGATCGACTCATAGACATAGCGGATACCGAAGCTGACGCGCTTGGTCAGGTCGGAGGCCCCAACGGAGATTGCCTGTTCAAACAGCGGAATACGTGTCTCATCCCACAAATCGCAGCCAAACAGATAAGGCGAGTTGGCGCTGACGGCGACCATCGGCGCGGAGACTATCTTGGAAAGGTTATAGAGAGCCGCCGCTTGCGATATATCCACCTGCAGATGGATCTGGAACGAGGTAGCCGCAGACTCCAGCATCACATCCTCATGCTCCAGACGCAGCGTCTCCCGCCCCTCTATATCGAGACATATCGGCACCCCTTTACGCAGGCGGAAGATCTGTTCATTAAGCGCCCGGTAACGGTTCAGCGGCGACATGTTGCCCAGGCTGAGCGCCGTCTGTTGCAGCGTCGGCAACAGACCGATCATCCCCATGCACAGACCCAGTTCGCCGGCTCGCCGATTGCAACAACCCCAAAGCTCCGTTAACTCCTGTGCCATGCGGCTGAGTACGTCACCCTTAAGCGGACGAGCCTGGCTGTTGAGTTCGAGATTGAAAGTGGCCAGTTCAGGCACTACCAGCGGTTCGTCAAAACCTTCCATGAAGGTCTGATTCTCGGGCGCGGGATCACCACTGCCATGCAGCAGGCAGGCCTCCAGCTCCATGCCCGCTTGATTATCCCGTCGAACGAAACAGCCCTCCTCGAACCATTGAGCGAGTAGTTGCGTCTCGGCTTCGAGGCGATATGCGAACTCGGCAAAGTCCTCATCAGTAAAACGGCTTGAGGGTATCTCCTGTCCCATCGACTCATATGCCTCGAAGTTGCCTGTCCAGTTCCTGCAAACGCTTCGGCGTACCCACATCAACCCAGTAACCCCGATGGCGGACACCGCTCACTCTACCCTCGTCCATGGCTCGCCTCAGCAGCGGCGCCAACGCAAAGGCACCTGGCTGACAGCCGGTAAACAGCTGCGGATGATAGAGACCGATGCCGCTGAAGGTAAGGCGCTCCCCGTCCCTGTCGAGCACACACCGATCTTGCAATACGAAATCCCCCCGCGGATGGTGTGGCGGATTCTCCACCAGCACCAGGTGGGCCAGCATACCCACCGGCAGCTGCAGTCGGTTGAAATCGATATCGCACCAGATGTCGCCATTGACCACTAGAAACGGGGCTTCTCCCAGTAAGGGTAGCGCACGAAATATCCCGCCGCCGGTCTCAAGCGCCCTTCCCTCGGCTGAATAACGGATCTCAACCCCCCAGGCCGATCCATCACCCAGCTCCGCTTCGATCATCTCGCCCAAGTGGGCATGATTGATAACCAGCTGCCTGATACCCGCCGCCGCGAGACGCTCGATGTGATGGACAATCAAAGGCTTGCCGGCCACCGGCAGCAGCGGCTTGGGGAGCCTGTCGGTCAGGGGCCGCATTCGTTCTCCACGGCCGGCCGCGAGAATCATCGCTTTCATATCAACATCCCGATAGGTACAGCATTAACCCGAATGTTTCACCCGGGAACGCGATGATCGCGCCGGGATCGTCGTTCAGATGCGGATTCGCGATTGAATCAATAGCAAGCTATTGATGATTTAGCAAATACCGCAGCTGGACGACGAGACCGGTGCGAGGACGCGTTCGGCGCAGCTCGGTTACACTTTGTACTTTACTAATATTTATGAAATAACAAGCAAAAACCTTAAGTTGGTTTGTTTTCTAAGCGACCGGGAGAAACATTCGGGTTAACCACATCGCCTCAGTGCCCCCCTTCACACTCCTCCCCATGTCCACGATTCAGTGGCCGAACTCGGCAGATAAAAAAAAGGGGGCCTGCCGCCCCCCGTTTTCAGCTTTAATGCCTGCAACCGCCATCACCCCTTCATGGCTTCGAAAAACTCCTCATTGGTCTTCGAGATCTTGAGCTTGTCGAAGAGAAATTCCATGGCGGCCAGTTCATCCATCGGATGGAGAATCTTGCGCAGGATCCACATCTTCTGCAGCTCATCCGGTTTCATCAGCAGCTCTTCGCGGCGGGTGCCTGAGCGGTTGATATTGATGGAGGGAAAGATACGCTTTTCAGCAATACGACGGTCCAGATGCACCTCCATATTGCCGGTACCCTTGAACTCCTCATAGATGACGTCGTCCATGCGCGAACCGGTATCGACCAACGCGGTGGCAAGGATGGTCAGAGAGCCTCCCTCCTCCACATTACGGGCAGCCCCGAAAAAGCGTTTCGGCCGCTGTAGGGCATTGGCGTCCACACCGCCGGTCAATACCTTACCCGAGGAGGGCACCACTGTGTTGTAGGCACGGGCGAGGCGGGTGATGGAGTCGAGTAGGATAACCACGTCACGCTTGTGCTCGACCAGGCGTTTGGCCTTCTCGATGACCATCTCGGCCACCTGCACATGGCGTGTGGCGGGTTCGTCGAAGGTACTGGAGATGACTTCGCCGCGCACCGAGCGGGCCATCTCGGTCACCTCTTCTGGACGCTCATCGATCAACAGCACGATTACATAGCATTCGGGATGGTTATGGGTGATCGATTGGGCGATATTCTGCAGCATCATGGTCTTGCCCGCTTTCGGCGGCGAGACGATCAGGCCGCGCTGGCCCTTGCCGATAGGCGCCACCAGATCGATGGTGCGGGCGGTAATATCCTCGGTACTGCCGTTGCCGATTTCCAGATGGAAGCGCTTGTTGGCAAACAGCGGCGTGAAGTTTTCGAAGAGGATTTTACTCTTGGCGTTCTCCGGCTTGTCATAGTTGATCTCGTCCACCTTGAGCAGGGCGAAATAGCGCTCGCCGTCTTTGGGGGGGCGGATCTTACCGGAAATGGTGTCACCGGTGCGCAAGGCGAAGCGGCGAATCTGACTGGGTGAGACATAGATATCGTCCGGTCCCGCGAGATAGGAGCTATCGGCCGAACGCAGAAAACCGAAGCCATCCTGCAGGATCTCCAGCACCCCATCGCCAAAGATGCTTTCTCCTTTCTTGGCATGGGCCTTGAGAATGGCAAAGATAAGGTCCTGCTTACGGGTCCTAGCCATTCCCTCGATGTTCATTTCCTGGGCTAGTGCAGTCAATTCTGCGACCGGCATCTTCTTCAGTTCAGTCAGATTCATAGTGTTGTTGAAGTTGTGGTTTTTAGAGGTTCTCTGGGAAAGGGTGTACACCTCAGAAGGGTGTAGTCAGGTTTTTTACGATTTCGATGTTCGGGGCAGGCGTGGAGCGGTTCAGGTTGGTCCTGGTCCCGCAGATGGCGGGTGGCGCCGGAGACTCCGCGCCTGCGGTTGTTATTACAGGTTACTATCGATAAAGGCAACCAGTTGCGATTTTGAAACGGCACCCACCTTCGTCGCCTCGACCTCGCCATTCTTGAACAGCATCAGCGTGGGGATGCCACGAATGCCGTAGCGGGGAGGCGTATTGGGATTGTCGTCGATATTTAGTTTAGCGACTTTCAGTCGGCCGGAATACTCCGTGGCAATTTCATCCAGCACGGGGGCAATCATCTTGCACGGGCCACACCACTCCGCCCAGTAGTCGATCAGGACGGGCTCGCTTGATTTGAGGACATCCGATTCGAAGGAGTCATCGGTAACATGAATAATCTGCTCACTCATTGATTGAGTATCTCCGGCCTTTTTCGGGATTTATTCGGGCTGTTACGGGCGTTGTCCGCACGCCTCGCCTAGAATCCAGAACGATTCCATGAGTCAATTTAATTGAAAATATGGGACGGGTATCTGGATGAGAGTGGATATTCAAGCTTAAAACACTCTGTATTTCAAGACCTCAGTATGATTTCGGCGGTTTTTTCCCGCTTATGATGATATCTCCTCTTCCATATCGGTGAGCAATTTCTCAATTCGGCAGAGATGAGCGATCGACTGCATAGCCTCCGGTAACCCTTCCACAACCACTTCGGCGCCGGCAAGCGCGGCACGGGCCTTCCACTCCAGCAGCAAGGACAATCCGGCGCTGTCCGCACCGGTAACCCGGGAAAGATCGACCTCCAGGTTCTGCGGCTTGTCGAAATAGGCCTGCGTTTGACGCAGCAGCTGACCGACCGTGGCAAAAGTCATCTCACCCTCGACATGAAAGCGAAAGGCCCCATTGCGTACGATCCGCGCATCCGCCATGTAATTCACTCCTTGACGGCGGCGTTCTCTTCCGCCTTGCTAAAGAGAAACTGGCCGATGATCTCCTCGAGCACCAGCGCCGACTGGGTGATCATGAGCTCGCTGCCCTGTTCCAGGCTCTCCAGACTGCCGCCGGGATCGAGACCGATATACTGCTCGCCCAGCAAGCCGGAGGTATAGATCTTGGCGATGGTATCTTGCGGTATCTGGTCATAGGTCGAATCGATCTGTAGAGTGACCAGCGCCTCGTAGCTCTCCTGGTCATAGCTGATATCGACCACCCGGCCGACGCGAACACCGGCCATGGATACCGGAGACCTGACCTTGAGCCCGCCGATATTGTCGAAGCGGGCCGTCACCTCGTAGCCATCACCACCGGTGATACTGGCCAGATTACTCACCTGCATGGCGAGAAAGAAGAGCGCCACCAGGCCCGCGGCCATGAAGGCGCCGACGGTAATTTCCACCAGTCTCGTATTCATCGTTCAATCTCCAAACATCAGGGCGGTCAACACGAAGTCGAGCACCAGCACCGCCAGCGCTGAATGGACCACCGTCTGCGTGGTGGAACGGCTCACTCCAGCCGATGTAGGCACCGTATCATAGCCCTGAAACAGGGCGATCCAGGTGCAGACCACGCCGAACACCAGACTCTTGATGACCCCGTTCACCACATCTTCGTTCCAATCGATCTTGGCCTGCATCTGACTCCAAAAAGCGCCGTCGTCCACCCCCAGCAGGCCCGCGCTGACGAAGTAGCCGCCCAGCACGCCGACGGCACTGAACAGGGCGGCCAGCATAGGCATGGAGATGAAGCCGGCAAAAAAACGGGGGGTGAGGATGCGGCGAATCGGGTCCACCGCCATCATCTCCAGCCCCGACAACTGCTCGGTGGCCTTCATCAGACCGATCTCGGCGGTCAGCGCCGAACCGGCGCGCCCGGCGAACAACAGCGCCGTCACCACCGGACCCAGTTCCCGCACCAGCGAGGCGGCGACCATCACGCCCAGGCTCTCCTCGGCACCGAACTGGGAGAGCACATAATAACCCTGTAGCCCCAGCACCATGCCGACAAAGAGACCCGAGACCGCGATGATGATAAAGGTGCGGACACCAATGTTCTGAATCTGCGCTATCAAAAGGCCGGGCCTGGGCAGCAGGCTGGTGATGCCGGCGAGGATCTGCAGCATGAGCAGGTGACCGCGCCCCAGCCGCTCCAGGGCCTGAATGCCTTTGCGGCCGAATAGCGCCAATGTGTCGAGCATCACTTCGCCCCCCGCATGCTCAGCAGGTCATCCTGCAGGGTCGGTGCGTCGTAGTGGAATCCGACGGGTCCATCCGGCAAGCCGCTCATGAACTGGCGCACAGCCAGCGACGCCGAAGCATCGATCTGCTCCGGCGTGCCCTGCTCGAGCACCTTGCCGCCGTTGATCACGTAGATGTAGTCGGATATGCCTGCGGTCTCCTCCACGTCATGGGAGACCAGGATACTGCTCAGTCCCACCGCATCGTTGAGCCTGCGCACCAGCTGCGCCAGCACGCCCATGGAGATGGGATCCTGGCCGGTGAAGGGCTCGTCGTACATCACCATCATGGGATCGAGGGCGATGGCCCGTGCCAGCGCCACGCGCCTGGCCATACCGCCGGAGAGGGCGGCAGGCATCAGTTCCCGGGCGCCACGCAGGCCCACCGCCTCAAGCTTCATCAGCACCAGGCGGCGAATCATGGTCTCCGGCAGGTCGGTGTGCTCACGCAGGGGGTAGGCCACATTGTCGTAAACCGAGAGATCGGTCAGCAGCGCCCCGGTCTGGAACAGCATGCCCATGCGCATGCGCAGCTTGTAGAGCGCCGAGCGCGACAGTTTATGCACATTCTGACCGTCCACTTCGATGCTGCCGCGATCCGGGCGCAGCTGGCCGCCGATCAGCTTCAGCAGGGTGGTCTTGCCAGTGCCGCTGGGCCCCATGATGGCCGTGACCTTGCCGCGGGGGATATCAATGTCCACGCCATCGAAAATGACCCGGCTGCCGCGGGAGAAGTGCAGATCGCGGATCTTTACCAAAGGCCTGGTATTGGCAGCTTGAACATTAGACATGAGGGTTCGGGTCGAGAAAAAGTAGCCACATTGTGGGGATGGTGGATCAAACCGTCAAGAACACACTCGTTAGATGCATTATCTGGCATAAGTTCATCACACTCTGTAACGGACGGCGGGGCACCCTGCGAGATGATAGGTGTCAACCCACTTTCGAATCGACCTCACCCTGAAACTCGCTAGCATGACATGGCAAACACCCGTTATGTAGCCTCCGCCTTCATCAAACAGATGTTGTCGGATCTAATGTGTCTCGAGCAGACTATTTACAAACATCACTTCAACCCGCTCACCTCAACTGTGATGCGGGCTAAACAAGCAAAAAAAGGGGGCTTACGCCCCCTCTTGGTCAGAATTGAAGCAGTTCAGTCAATAATGGTGACCACGGCAGATGATGTCACGTTATCAGTAGGGGTGGTTACTTTGATTTTAAGTTTTCCAGTCTCACCGGCCGTTGAATCAGCCTCAACGGTAACCTTGTAAGGCACAGCTACGCTCTTATCTTTGACTGTGTACGATGTAGAGGACGTGATGACGCCATTGGTCGCCGACAGGTCGATAGTCGTACCCTTCGCCATGGGATTCCCATTTACATCGGTTATCAGCACACTGACCGTTTGCGGTTCGTCCGACACATCAAGGGAGGTTGCAGAATAAGAAAAGTACGCCTCATCGCCTGACATCACGATCAACCCGTACCCACGAACACTGATGTTTTTGCTGGAAGAGCAATTGAAAGCTGTCGGGCTGACTGACAGACATAGGCCGTCACCCGCCGCAACGGCCGCTGCAACTGCCGCACTGTCACAACAGAGTAGGCCATTAAACTCACCGTCGGCCGAGTCGTAAGTGGCATTCTCATTGATATCGACAAATTCCTCACTGCCTAAATCGAATACCCCGTCTTCGTCACTGTCCAGAAATGCCTCAGACATATCATTACCGTTAGCGATGGGATTCGGATCATCCCCGTCCAGAACGCCGTTACCGTTTGCATCCAAGAAACTCTCTTCACCGACCATCGTAGCCAGAATGGTAATTCGACCATCACTCGGGCGGGGATTACTGCTAACCCAGTTCACCGAACAACCTCCGTCCTCTGTAAAACACCCGGATTGAATTTGCCCCCCCTCAGTGGTGAAGGAGATGGCCGTCCCGTCGGGAACGGGGTTGTTGAAATGGTCGGCCGCGTAAACACTCACTTCCACGACGATCCCATCCTTTTCGATGGCCTCTGCCACATTTATCGTTTCCACACCCACCGACATACTGTTCTGATCCGCGATTCCCGTGGATATGATCAGACCGTCCGATACGGCGTAGATGTCAGTGTCTGCCTGTAGCGTGGCACGAACGGTAGCAACTGTCGCGACTGTTCCCGATGTAACATCCGTCGATACCAAACCGTCTGCATCTGTTGTGCTGGATGCGGGAGCAAGGGAAACACCGCCAGCGCTGACATTGAGGGAGAAATCTACTGCCAGACCCTCAATCGGCGAACCGTTTTCATCGACCAGCTTGAATGTAATTTTCGACACTCCGGTTAATCCAAACCCTTTGATACCAATATTCGCGGGGTTTGCCGATACAAACTCTAGTGAGTCGGGGGCTGTCGAACCGCTTGATTCCTTCGTATCTCCATCTGAATCCTCCGTATCTTCATCTGAATCATCGGTTGTATCTTCCGATGTATCATCCGTGCTGGCGGCACCAGTACCATTCCAAGCCGAGTCACCGCCGCAGGCATACAGCAGTAAAGAAAGAGCGATAACAGCGAAGAGCCGAATCAGACTAGACATGACAAACTCCATGACGACTAAAATTCCAGAAGAAACTACCCATGAAATGCAATTCCCTAGATTGTTTTTTCTTAATTTGAAAAAAATTAACAAGATTTTGCGATATCATACCTGACAAGCCCGTTTTTTATTCAATAGAGGGGGGAATTTAATTCATACGTTTTCAATCCCTACACGCTTTCTCAAGCCTCGACTCTTTTTGTAACACCAACACAAG
>JASFJY010000096.1:0-8766 GCA_050119415.1 Chromatiales bacterium
GGATGGCGCAGACCTTGGCCCGCACCATCGCACGGTAGAGCAGATAGAAAGGCAACAGGGGCAGCCCCGCATAGTCGCCGGTCAGTTCGAGATAGTCGTTGAGCAGCCGGGCAGCGGCCTGAGTCAGTCCCCGGTGCTGCAGATCCATCAAGAGGAAGGCGAGATCGCTGAGGGTGTCGATCCAGCGCAGCGCCGGATTGAATTCGATGCCGTCGAAGGGCATCAGGCGTCCCTCGAAGCGGGTAATATTGTTGAGGTGCAGGTCGCCATGACACTCCCGGATCATGCCGGCTTCACGGCGCTCATGCAGCAGCGGTGTGATGACGGACATAATGTTCTCGGTCCAGTTCTGCAGACTCTCCAAGCGTCCACCCTCGAGTAACGGATGCTTGAGATTGCGAATCTGCCGGAAGTTCTCCTCCATCGGTTCCAACACCACCTCCGGGGTGCCCCACAACGAATCCACAGGAGCGTGTGGAATACGCTGATGAAACTCGGCGACCTGCTGCGCCAGCAGATCCAGCTCGTGCTGCTCCGGCAGGGTATGGCTGAGCAGCGACCGCTGCTGGAAACGACGCATCTTGACCGCATATTCGAGAGGCTCGCCCTCAGCCGCCAGCGAGGGCTGGTCAGGGGTGCCGCGAAATGTCACCAGCTCCCTATAGAGTTCAGGTGCCAGCCGTCTGTTGAGGCGTAACTCCTCCTCGCAACAGAGACGACGCTTCTCCAGGGTGGAAAAATCGAGAAACCCCAAATCGAGGGCCTTTTTGATCTTGTAGACATAGTCGCCTACCAGCAGCAGGTGGGAGATGTGAGTCTCGATATGGGCGATGTCGTGCGTGGCGTGAGGAAAGCAGCCGGGACGAGCCAGGAGCTGCCCAACCAGCTCGGCCTGGAGAGTCATCGCATCCTGTTTAGTCGGCATCGAGGGTGTCCTTCACAATATATTCTTGACTACATATTAGACAGTGCTAATATGTTGCCGCTTTGCAATTTCGCTAATCACAGCCAATCCCTTCCACCCAGCCGGGTGATTTATTGGGTATTCACCTATCAGCATAGAGGCTAATCCATGAATATCGACCGTATCGTCCTGGCCTTCGCCGGTTTCGTCATTCTGCTCAGCCTGGCCCTCGGCGCTCAGGGCAGCCCCGTTTTCCATCACAGCTACTGGCTCTTCTTCACCGCCTTCGTCGGCCTCAACCTGCTGCAGTCGGCCTTCACCGGCTTCTGCCCGCTGGCGATAATCCTGAAGAAACTGGGCCGCAGCAGCGGCGCCGCCTTCAGCTGAGAGCGTACCGCTCTTTTTCTGAGCAGTACTGATTGGCCGGCGCAGGGAAGCGCCGAAACACCTCGCTAATCTCCCTCTTCGCTCTCCAGAGGCTCCGCCTGCAGATCGTGTGCCGTAGCGCCGGTTATACGCACGCGGATGAAATCGCCCGGTTCTAGCTCCCAGCCGCCGGGGATGAAGACCCGGCCATCGATCTCCGGGGCGTCGGCGGAGCTGCGCGCCACCACCTGTTTCTCCCGCACCTCATCCACCAACACGATCATCTCCCTGCCGATCTTCGCCTGCAGCCGTTGGCGGCTAATGGCGCTCTGTACTTGCATGAAGCGGGCCCGCCGCTGCTCTCGCACCTCCTCGGGCAGGGCACCGGGCAGGGCGTTGGCCTGGGCCCCCTCAACGGGTGAGTAGGCGAAGCAGCCGACCCTGTCAAGCTGCGCCTCCCGGAGAAAATCGAGCAGCTCCTCGAACTCCGCCTCGGTCTCGCCGGGAAAGCCGACAATGAAGGTGCTGCGTAGGGTCAGATCGGCACACTGCCGGCGCCAGCGGGCGATACGCTCCAGCACTTTTTCCGCGGCGGCAGGGCGCTTCATGGCCTGTAGCACCCGCTGGTTTGCATGCTGCAGCGGCATGTCGAGGTAGGGCAGGATGTGGCCCTCGGCCATCAACGGGATCAGGTCGTCCACATGGGGATAGGGGTAGACATAGTGCAACCGCACCCAGGCCGGCAGCTCACCGAGAGCGGCCGCCAGGTCGCGGATGCGGCTCGGTAGGGGGCGGCCGTGCCAGAAATCGGGGCGGTATTTGAGATCGACCCCGTAGGCGCTGGTATCCTGGGAGACCACCAGCAGTTCCCGCACCCCGGCCTCCACTAACCGTTCCGCCTCCTGCATCACCTCGCCCAAAGGTCGGCTGACCAGCGGCCCGCGCAGATCGGGGATGATGCAGAAAGTGCAGCTGTGGTTGCACCCCTCGGCGATCTTTAGATAAGCGTAGTGACGGGGTGTCAGCTTGATACCCTGGGGCGGTAGCAGACTGCTGAATGGATCGTGGGGCGCCGGCAGCTGGGCGTGGACCGCCGCCATCACCTCCTCGTAGGCGTGGGGACCCGTGACCGCCAGGACCCGGGGATGGGTCTCGCGGATGCGCGCCTCGTCCTTGCCGAGGCAGCCGGTGACGATGACTCGGCCGTTCTCCCGCAGGGCCTCACCGATGGCGTCCAGCGACTCCTCCACTGCCGCGTCGATGAAACCGCAGGTATTGACCACCACCAGATCGGCCCCCTGGTAACTGGGCGAGAGGGCATAGCCCTCGGCCCGCAGGCGGCTGAGGATACGCTCCGAGTCGACCAGATTTTTCGGACAGCCGAGGCTGACGAAACCGATCTGAGGTGAGGTGTCTGACATGGAATAGGGTCTTAGTAGTCCAGGCGGTAGAGTTCGCGCCGGTAGCGGGCAGCCTGCTCGTCAGCGGTATCGAGCCGGTCCAACACAGCGCGCATACCCTTGCGGGCGACACCGTTTCGGTAATCCGGATGGCTGCGGGCCAGGGCCAGCAACAGTTCAAGGGCGGTCTCTATATCGTCGCCGATCAGGGCCCTTGCGGCAAGCCGGTAACGCAGCTCGGGATCCTCGGGCGTCACCTCGATCGCCTGCTGCAGGGTCTCGCTGGATTCGCTATCGGCGGCTGTCACGATGAAATCGAGGTGGGCCAACAGGTTGCGGATCTCCACCGCTTCCTGGGCCTGCAGCGGCAGCGTCATGAGCAGGCTGTGGGCCTCCCGATAGCGCTCCTGACGTATCAGGATCTTGCTCATCAGGGCAGGCAGCGCCAGATTGTCAGGCGTCTTGACGGCGGCCTTCGCCAGCAGCTGCATGGCCTTGTCGGGCTCCCCAGCCTGCCAAGTCGCGATCGCCTGGCGGCAGGCCGGATCGAGCTCCTTTTCTACGTAACGCTCGACAATGCGTGGATAATCGGCCTCCGGCTGGACACCGTGATACTCCGCCACCAACTCACCCTGATGAAAGAGCTTGAACGAGGGCAGGCTGCGTACCCCGAAACGCTCGGCCAGCGGCTTCTGCTCGTCGGTGTTGACGGAGACAAGCAGAAAACGTCCGCCATTACGTTCGGCCAGGTCGATGAGGATCTCCCGCTGGCGCAGGGAGGGACCGACCCAGGGGGCCCAGAAATCGACCACCACCAGCCCGCGCCTGGAGTTCTCCAACACCAGGCGGTCGAAATTCTCCAGGGTGCCCTCAAGAACAAAGGCCCGGGTCATGAATTGAGCAGGCCCATCAATGAGTCGCTGGAGTGATCGCGGCCCATCTCCACAATGATGGTGTCGCTCAGCTCCAGCTCGCCACTGCCCAGGTGGGGCAGCAGTTGCTCGGCGACCTGCTGCACGATGAGCATGCCGGCGCGGTTCGGATCCTCCGCTTGTAATCCGCTGATCCCCTGCTGGAGTTCCTGCAGATAACGGCTGAAGCTGGCCGCCTGATCTGCTGGCGACAACGCCTGAAACTCGCTGGTGAAATCGATGTGCAGCTCACGCCCCGGTTGTGCCGGATCATCCAAGACACCGATCTTCAATGGCCCCTCGATCAACATGCATTAACTCCAATTAAAACGTCTGCAATCGGTGACATGGTATAACGAGAGCCTAGGCTGTAAAAGACAAATCCAGCCATATACATACAAAATATCGGGCAATTGCTGATGGAATAAACCTGTCACAAACCACCTCTTCTGTGCGAATATCTGCCTGTGGAATGGAATCGCTGGACTGTGTTCTCGCTACGCAACAGAACCTCACCAACATTAAAGCAAAGACAATGTCATCATAGCTGACACCTGGGTTATCGACACTGCCGCTTATCATTAACAACTTTAACCCCGCATGTCTGATAAAAACATCATCGTAATTCATAACAGCCATCCTTCAGGTCGAACAGCCGGAGTAACGACATGCAACAGATACTACTAGCCAATCCTCGGGGTTTTTGCGCCGGCGTCGACCGGGCGATCGAGATTGTGGAGCGCGCCTTGGAACTCCTGGGCGCGCCGATCTACGTCCGCCATGAGGTGGTGCACAACCGCTTCGTGGTGGAGAGTCTGCGTCAGCGCGGTGCCATCTTTGTCGACGAACTCAGTGATGTGCCCGATAACAACACGGTGATTTTCAGCGCCCACGGTGTCTCACAGGCAGTCCGCAAAGAGGCGTCCGAGCGGGCGCTACGGATATTCGACGCCACCTGCCCGTTGGTCACCAAGGTCCATCTTGAGGTCGCGCGTCGCTGCCGCGACGGTTATGAGGTAATTCTGATCGGACACCGGGGACATCCGGAAGTCGAAGGCACCATGGGTCAGTGCACTCAGGCAAACAACTCACCCCACATCCATCTGGTGGTCACCGTTGCAGACGTTGAAAAGCTGGAGATACCGACGCCGGACAAAGTCGCCTACGTCACACAAACCACACTCTCGATTGACGACACTGAACAGGTGATCAGGGCGTTGCGCAAACGCTTCCCCAACATCACCGGCCCCAAGAAAAAGGATATCTGCTACGCCACGCAGAACAGGCAGGATGCGGTAAAGGACCTTGCCCGCCAATGCGATATGGTACTGGTTGTCGGCTCGCCCAACAGCTCCAACTCCAACCGCCTGAGGGAGATAGCCGAGAAGCACGGCACGCCCGCCTATCTCATCGATGGCGCGCAGGACATCAAACAGGAGTGGCTGAATGGGACGAGCCTGATAGGCGTCACCGCCGGCGCATCGGCACCGGAGGTGCTGGTCGAGAGCGTCATCAAGCAGCTGAGGTCCTGGGGCGCGAGCGCATTCCGGGAAAACGAGGGTAAGTGCGAAGAGGTCGTTTTCTCACTGCCTAATGAGTTGGCATAACCGCCAATCTCCCGGCAGACAGGATCGGCACCAAAGTGTCACGGCCAACAACGATCAGTCGTATCATTACCCTGCGCATCCACTGCGCTCTTCAAACCTAGCTGATTGATGGTCAGGGTGCGGCAGTCCGCATCATCGAGCTGAGCAGAGATGGCAATGGCCGTAACGACGAAGTCCTGGGTGGTGTCATCCTCATCCGTCGTGATTGTGATATTGAAATAATCGGGTGTTCCATCTTCATCGTGGTCAATGGCCGTTACCACTTCGTCATAAGCATCTCTGTCATTTATATCATTATCAATACCGTCCGGGCCGTAGTTCAACTGTTCGCTCGTAGTGGCGTATTCGTTGAACATCCTCATATGCTCCTCTTGCGCTTTGGCGATTAAAGTCAGCACTTGCCTGGCGTCGCCGCGGCGTCCCTTCAGCAGTATTTGGTTGTAAAGGGGATAACCGACGGCAACGAGTATGGCCAACACGGCCATTGTAATCATCAGCTCCACCAGGGTAAAACCCTTAGCCGATCTCTTCATGACCTTCACCAAAATGTTTTACAAAGGCGCCTAACCCAAATGTTACATCCGGGCTAATGACGGCGAATCTCGAGCACATACGGTATTCCTTTGTCGCCTGCCTCAAACAAGACGGTTACTATCTCATCCATATCGATATCCGAAAGTAAGCCAAGCTTCGTTGCCGTACCGATCACTTTCGATTGAACGGTATACAGGAAAACCCTATCGTTAATCCAGACTTTGCCCGTCTCCTTGCTATATTTATGAAAAGGACCACTCCACACTCTCGAGTCAGCGCTCTCCTCTTCCATATCTCGATCCAATTGCGGCTCTACGGCCAGCAGGCTCTCAACAGGCATGATGAACAGCCATCCGGCCAGCAGGGTAGAGACTCGCATTGAAATCCGCTTCATGTCGTGTTGCTCCTCATTCCCGACCAACGGGCTTGACATACATTAATCATCATAACGATAGTTACCCCAGGATGTGCGGGCACTGTCGATGAGAGTACCCTGAACATATGTCTGGGTTAAACCTTCGTCGTTATCCGTGGATATCAACAAGGTAGCGACCGGTCCCACTTCCGACTTGACGATGCTTGGCTGCCAGTAGAGTTCGCTCGATTTGACACCCGCCACATAGGCGCCATCGACCTGATCACTTGAATCGAAAACACCGTCACCGGTTATATCCAGAGCGACATAACTAGGTGCCGAACCGTCCGCAAGATTGTGCACCATAAGCCAACTGTAACCTGCCGAATCACTGCATAGGTTACTCTCAGGCACCAATGTGGTGTAGACCACCAGACTGTCATAAACGATCGGGGTCACAATGACCCTTTCACCACTGTCCGGCAAGTCGACATACCATCCCTTATAAGTGTCGCCGTAGTCGACTGTGTTGCTGCTGAGCAACCTCACCTCTTCGCTGTCAAGATAGTCTTCCGTGATGGTCTGCTCCACCAACACAGGGGTGGTCGCGGAACGGTTGAAGGTAATTGCCTCGCCGCTGTCCCAAACACCGTAAAAGCTGTTGGTGCCATCGGTGGTCGGATCGTTCTCCGTTATATACTGCCCGGTACCGAAGAAGACCATGGTATTGGGCTGAGTTGAGTAGGAGCTCTCGGTGGGATGCAAGGTCACGATGGGTTGGGCGGTGATCGGCTGGCCTTTCACTTCACCGTCCTCGCGATAGTTGGCTGTCATGAGTGGCTCCGGAGCCGCTGTTGTGCCGTAAGCCACCCCCCAGGAAGAGGTATCCGGATCATCGGAGGAGAGATCGAAGACCCAGAGATTTCCCTGGACGTCTCCCGCATAGGCCCGGTCGGCCACCACGTCCCCACCCAGGTCGACAACCGCCGGTGTACTCAATCCGTTGCAGTCACTGTCCGCATCCGAACAATCCCCGTTCGCGATCAAGGCGTCATCATCGCTGCCTAATGTGGTCAAAACGCGATAGGACGGAGAGTCCGTATCCAGGTATTTAATGAAGAGCTTCGCTGCGCCGTCCGCACTGTCGTCCGACGGGTTGTATCCGTTGCCGAAGATGGCCGCCCACCGGCCATCGTTCATTTTGGCGATAGTCGGCTTGCCGTAGGTGTAACCCAGGTCGGGATGGGTAAACTCCCAGAGGATATTTTCCGCTACCCCGGAGGCATCGCTAAACTCGCTGGGGTAGGTGACATCGATAGCGTAGATCGCCCGCCCGCCGCCGCGCAGTCCACCCACCAGCAGGGTGTGCCAGGCGAGGCCGCGCCCGTCATCGGTGTCGACGTAAACCTCGGCCACCACGGGCTCCCCATCCACATAGTAGCGGTGTTCATAGTTCGGATCGGCCAACCAATGGAGACCGAGAGACTCCTCATCCGAGAAGATTGCCTGCGGATAGTAGGCGAAGACCTCCGCGCCGGTATCGGCGTTGAAGGCGTGCAACGCACCGTCGTTGGCGCCCACATAGATCATCTCCTGACGTCCATAGGCGCCGGGATTCTCGTCCGCGTCGACTGAGTTGTATGCCCACGCCTGATAAGAGTCATCCGCGATGGTGTCGGGATAGGCCGCAGCATCGGGATCACCCACGAAGACCGGCCCCGAGTGGATGATATCGCCGAGGCGTTGCTCGTATCGCTTGCGGAAATTGCTGGTTCCCGTACCCTCGTTGCTGACATCACCCCGCAGGTAGTCCACCAGACTCTCGCCGAACTCTTGGTTGGCCGCTTTCTCACTATTATCCGAGGTATCGAGATTGTACGGAGCGTTATACAACAAGTCGTTGACTTGCTCCTGGCTTAGTGTGTCCTCACTGAGCGATGTATAGTCATCTGGGAAGGCAAAGGGTATGCCCTGGGTACCGTTGTAGGTCACTAGTATACGGTCACTTGTATCCATGCCGGCGAGTTCTTTGTGGGCAGCCCATAGATCGTCGCCGATTGTGCTGTCCTCATACTCCATGGCATAGAGTTCTCCGGCCCAAATACCGGCATCGAACCGCCCTTGATAGATTGTGCCCCCACTGATCATGTTGAAGCTGTCGACCGTTACGGCCGAAGCAGAGACGGGGTTTCGTGCGCTGATTTCACCGACAGCCTGTTCCAGTTGGCTGATGAGTTCGTCAGGTAATGAGGCGCTCAAATAGCGACCGCGGCCATTCCAGGCTGCATGCCTCATATCGTCCACAGTGGTTTCCTGATGCTCGACGGGTGTCGGCCAACCGTTGAAAGAGGCACCACAGCTGGAGGGCCACTTCTGCGTCGCGAGACTCTCGGTACGGTTGCCGGGAATACATTCCTCTCCGTCTTCGTCAGTCTCGGGAATGGTGCCGCTAAGACCGAAGGAGACGGTAAAGGTCACAAGATGCTGTGCATTGTTAGTATCGAAGCACTCTTGGGTCTCATCGCCGTCGTCATCGTAACACTCGATATCCGAGTCCGAACCTACTGGTATGGACACAATGGGAACCTCATTGGCCAGCCCCGTCAACAGGTCACCCTCATAGAGGGACATGGCTACGTCAGCCAGCGTATTGCGACCGGTATCGGCATAGGACTGTCCGTCGAAAATT
>JASFJY010000097.1:0-8762 GCA_050119415.1 Chromatiales bacterium
TCGCGGTGACGCCTATATATCCCAGGTGACGGACCTCTCCTCCGATCTCGATTCCGTCTACGCCACCCTCATGGACTTTCGTGCCGAGGGCGGCGGCGACGGACCTGAGAGCGTCAACCAGGCGCTGGCCGATGCGGTGGGGCGTATTTCGTGGAGCAGCGACCAGAGCGCCTACAAAGTGATCTTTCTGGTAGGCGATGCCCCGCCGCACATGGACTACCAGGACGACATCAAGTACCCGCAGACCCTGGCGGCGGCCAGCGCAAAGGGTATTGTGGTCAACACGATTCTCGCCGGCAACGACCTTAACACCGGCAGGGTTTGGAGGCAGATCGCCCAAACGGGTAAAGGTCACTATGCGCAGGTGGCGCAGGACGGCAACGCGGTGGCCATCGCCACCCCCTACGACGAGCGGCTGGCGGAACTCTCGGCACAGCTTGACGAGACCCGGCTCTACTATGGCAGCGCCGAGGAGAAGGCCAAGCGTGAGCTGAAGCTGGCGGCCACCAGGAAGCTGCACGAAGAGGCCTCGGTAGCCTCGCGCGCCCGGCGCGCAACTTTCAACGTCAGCAAGAGCGGTGCGGACAATCTACTGGGCGAAGGCGAGTTGGTGGAGGATGTGACCAGCGGACGTATCGATCTCGACAGCCTGGCAGCGGAGGCACTGCCCACCCCCCTGCAGTCCATGTCGCCGGAGGCGCAGAAGGCATTGATCGGCCAGACCGCCGAACGCCGTGCCGAACTCAAAAAGGAGATCAACGCGCTAGCACAACAGCGTGCCCGGTTCCTGCGCGACAAGGTCGAAGCAGCGGGCGGCGCCAGTGCCTCGCTGGACCAGAAACTCTACGATGCCATACGCGAACAGAGCGACGAAAAGGGCATGAGCTATGAGGCGCAAGCGCCGGCCTATTGATCACACCACGGGTTGGGTCCGGAGTAACACCCCCCGGGCCCAACCAGCTTCAAGGCCTTGTTGTTCCTGAGTCGACCCGAATGTTTCAAGGTGAGAAGCAGTCTCTCAAGCACCCTGCAACAGAGACGTGATCGTATCGACGTGAACAGCCGCCTGGCGAACCAGACGCAGCCGCTGAGCGGTTACGATCGCCGCCAATTCACGCAACGCCTGTTCGAAGTCGTCGTTGATCACCAGGTAGTCGAACTCGGCGTAGTGGGACATCTCGCTCACCGCCTTGCGCATGCGATCCCGGATCACCTCCTCGCTATCCTGTCCCCGGTTGCCCAGACGCTCGTGCAGCGCCTGGGGATTGGGCGGCAGGATGAAGATGGAGACCGCATCGGGGAAACGCTTTCGCACCTGTTGCGCGCCCTGCCAATCGATCTCCAACACCGTATCCTGACCCGCAACAAGCTGACTGCGCACCGTGGCCTCGTCTGTGCCGTAGTAGTTGCCAAAGACCTCGGCATGCTCCAGGAAGTCACCCCGATCCATCTTGGCGAGAAAGCTGGCCTGATCGACAAAATGGTAGTGCACCCCATCCTCCTCCCCCGGACGCATCGGGCGTGTGGTGTGGGAGATAGAGACGTAGAGTTCGCCATCCCGCTCACGCAGGCTCTTCAGCAGACTTGTTTTGCCGGCGCCCGAGGGGGCGGAGAGGATATAGAGGGTAGCGTTGCTCATAATGACTTCGTCGGATCTGATTTTAAACAATAGTGCGTAAGCCGCATCCTAGCAGAAACGGATCCAAGACATCATGTTTTGACCTGCCCATGGGCCGGTAAGTTAAAATTTGAAGGTCGGCCGTTCACCCTTGGCCCGGTAGTAGGGCATCATATCCTTGGCCAGTCTGTTCAGGGTCTCCTCCCGGTTGGCCGGGCTGGGGTGGGTACTGAGAAACTGCGGCATGCGGTTTCCACCGACATTCGCCATCTTGCGCCAGAGTGTCGCCGCGGCGCGTGGATCATACCCCGCCTTGGCCGCCAGTTCGATACCGATGCGATCGGCCTCGACTTCCGCGGTACGGCTGTTGGGCAGTTCCACCGCCAGTTTGGCCGCCAACGCAGCACCCACCAGCGCCCCCTGCTTCTCCGTACTGGCCGCCACCGCCAACACACCGAGCTGGGTCGCCATCGCCACCGACATCTTCTCGGCGGTATGTTTGGCCAGGGCGTGCGAGATTTCATGGCCCAGGACCTGGGCCAGTTCATCGTCCGTGGGCTCAACCTTCTCGATCAGGCCAGTGTAGAGCGCCATCTTACCGCCGGCCATGGCCCAGGCGTTGATCGTCTCCGGATCGTCGATGATACGGATGCTCCACTCCCAGTCGCGGGTTTCCGGACGCATGATGACCGCCTGGGCGATGAGGCGCCCGGTGATGCGGTCGACCCGCGCCTTGAGGGCCGGATCGTTATCCAGCTTACCCTCCTCCTCGAAGGGTTTGAGCATCTGCGTATAGGCGGTCTTGGAGGCGTTGATGGCCGACTCCTCGGTGACCAGCATCAGCTGGC
Source organism: Chromatiales bacterium (assembly GCA_050119415.1). Classification (GTDB taxonomy): domain Bacteria; phylum Pseudomonadota; class Gammaproteobacteria; order Chromatiales; family Chromatiaceae; genus Thiodiazotropha. The sequence continues at coordinate 2,467 of JASFJY010000097.1, forward strand.
TGCGCCCGGTGGGACTGGTGGCACAGGCGACCATGGCGAGCAACAGGGCAGCGCCCAGTAATCGCTTCAGCACTGTTATCATAACGGCGAATCCTCTCTTGCTGGGTTAATCCGGTACTACTCGATATTCTGGATCTGCTCGCGCATCTGCTCGATCAGCACCTTCATCTCCACCCCGGCGCGAGTTACTTCCACATCGTTCGATTTGGAAGATAGGGTATTTGCCTCGCGGTTCAACTCCTGCATCAGGAAGTCGAGCCGCCGGCCGACCGGCTCGTCGGTGCAGATCACCCGCTCCACCTCGGCCAGGTGGGTCTCCAGCCGGTCCATCTCCTCGTCCACATCGAGCCGTTGGGCCAACAGGGCCATCTCCTGTTCAAGACGCGTCTCATCCAATTCGTCCATTACCTCGGCGAGACGTTCCCGGATACGGGAACGCACGCCATCGAGCACCTCCGGCATCAGTTCACGGACCCGGTCGACCTGCTCCTGCATCGCATCACAGCGCTGACGTACGATCTCGGCCAGCCGCTCACCCTCGCGCAGCCGATTGTCGATCAGGCTGTCGAGGGCAGTCTCCAGCAGTGCCATCGCCTGCTGTTTAACGGGGGTGTAGTCCTGCTCCTGCTCCTCCAGCACGCCGGGCCAGCGCAGCAAATCGAGGGGGCGCAGATAGGTGTCGCAATGCAGCAGGGCGGCCATCTCCCGCTCCGCCGTCAGCAGCTGTTCCACCATACGCCGGTTGACCTGCAGCTCCGCCTCGCCGCCGCTGCCCGGCTTGAATTTGAGACTAACATCGAGCTTGCCGCGGCTCAGGCGGACGTTGAGGCGCTCACGCACGCTCGACTCCAGCACCCGAAACTCCTCCGGCAAGCGCAGAAAAACCTCCATGTAACGATGGTTGACCGACCGGATTTCCCAGCTCATCACGCCCAGATCGCCCCGGTACTCCTCCCGCGCAAAGGCGGTCATGCTACTGATCATATCGTCTCCTGTCCGCCAACTTCGGCGATGGGATTATGTCTGGAACCTATCTCATCATCCCGCGCAGGCTGTAGCGGTCGCTCGCGGCATCAGCGACTATCATAAAGGTATTCGCGCCACAGGTGCAGGGCCGAATATCCCATATCGCTGGCTATAACATGACATAGCGCCCCTACAGTATTGCCAGAGGCCGCCGATAACAGGGTAGTCACCAAAAGTTCAGGCGGTATGTGGCTGTATGTCGCATTATTTGACCAAGGTCAAAAAAATTGTATATGCCCATACAGATGCGGCAATAGGCGACTGCGGCAGTTTTATTCGGAACACTTTATAATCGATGCCATGAATCGGATAGCACCGCATAACCAGAGACGGCCGGAACTCACGCATGGATAAACTTCGAGACAGCCTCCCAGAAGGTACCCTCATCGACTGTTATATCATAATGAAGGTGGTCGCCAGCGGCGGCTTTAGCCTGATCTATATCGCCGAGGATGAGGACACCCAGGACGAGGTCATTATCAAAGAGTTCCTGCCGAAAAAGCTGGCCAAACGCAGCACCAACAACCGGGTCGAACCGATCGACGAAAAGCACCGGGACAACCTCAACCGCAGCCTGCGGCTCTTTTACCAGGAGGCCAAGGTACTGGCATCACTGCGCCACCCCAATATCGTTCAGGTGCGGGGCTTCTTCCTGGAGAACAATACCGGCTACCTGGTGATGGATCATGAACGGGGCAAAAACCTGGCCAGCTACATCAAGAAGCGCAGCGGCAGCCTCAGTACCCGCTTCATCATGACGGTATTCCCACCGATTCTCGACGCACTGAACCTGATCCATTCCCGGGGCCTGCTCCATCTCGACATCAAACCCAGCAACATCCATCTGCGCACCGGCGGCAACCCGCTGCTGCTCGATTTCGGCGCGGTGCACGAACTGCGGAACCAGAACAATCGCACCGGACGGGTGGTCACCACCGGATTCTCTCCGGTAGAGCAGTATTACCAGTCGGGCAACGTCGGCCCCTGGAGCGACGTCTACGCCATCGGCGCCAGCATGCGCGCCTGCCTCGACGGCAAAGCGCCGCCTTCAGCCATTGAACGTCACGCCAAAGAGAAGATCAAACCCGCGGCACGGATCTTCCGCCGCCGCTACCCCACCTATCTGCTCGAGGCCATCGACTGGGCCATGGAGATTGACTACGAGAAAAGGCCGCAGAATGCCGGCGAGCTGCTCGAGGCCCTGAACAAAGGCAATTTTGAAATCGACTCCGAGAGCAGCGTCTCGGAATTCACTACGATGCAAAGGGCCACATCATGAAGTACGAAACTGCCCAATGCTCTCTACTCGGCAACCGCTCCACGAACCAGGACCGCTGCCTGGTACTGGAGGCTCCCGACGCCATCCTGCTCTGTCTCGCTGACGGTATGGGCGGCCATCCCAAGGGGGAAAGGGCGGCGCAGATCCTCATGGACAATGCGCGCCGCGCCTTTCTCACCAGCCGCAAGCCGATCGCCAATCCTCACTTTTTCCTTAGCGGCCTGATGGACATGAGCCATAAGCAGATCCTCGAGTTCGGCCGCCAGCAGGAGCCGCCGATCGAACCCCGCACCACCGGTGTGCTCTGCCTGGTGCAGGAAGACAACGCCTACTGGGCCCATATCGGTGACAGCCGCCTCTATGTCATGCGTGACGGCGTCATTCACCTGCGTACCGACGACCACTCCTATGTGGAGCATCTGCGGCAACAGGGGATCATCTCCGCCGCTCAGGTGCACACTCACAAGTTCCGCAACTATGTCACCCGCTGCCTCGGCGGCACCAATAACCGGCCGGTGGCGGAATTGAGCTCCCCCCATCCTCTCAAGCAGGGCGACGTGGTGCTGCTCTGCTCTGACGGCTTCTGGGGGCCGCTGGCGGAGCGCCTGATGGTCGACAACCTGTTCAAAAAGAACAACAACCTGATGAACAGCGTCCAGGAACTGGCGACCCAGGCCGAGCAGACCAGTCAGCCCGAGAGCGATAATGTCACCGTAGTCGCCCTGCGCTGGAAGCAGAGCAACATCAACCTGGCGCCCACCGACCTCAGTATGTCCTTGTCGAAGAACAAGCCGGACCGGACGGAGTTCCCGGCCGAAGATATCAATGTGGACCAGGCAATCGAGGATCTGAAAAAGATCATCGACGACCTGGAATTCGAATAACCGTTACGGCTGGTAACCGACCTACGCTGAACGCTGTCTCGATGCTGGGTGTTTCAATCCAGCACCGGCTCGGCCACCACCACTCTGAGCACCTCCTGTTCCAGCGTAATGCGCCGCTGCATTGCCGGCGTCAAATAAACTACCCCTTTCTCATCCACCAGCATCACCTGCGTCAACCCCAGCTTGGCTGCGATCCTGCGCCATCCCTCGGTGCCGGCGACGCTGAGTGCGGTTGCGGCGGCATCGGCCAGTCCGCCATCCTCGTTGATCACCGTGGCCGAGACCACATGCTTGACCGGATAACCGGTGCGCGGATCGATGATGTGGGCATAACGAACACCTTCGTACTCTCTATAGCGTTCGTAATTGCCCGAGGTCAACACACACTCCCCGTCGCTGACTCCTAGTGAAGCGATCACTCCCTCGCCCAGGGGATGGCGGATGCCGATCATCCAGGGACGCTCTCCGTGGCGACCAGACACGCAGAGGTCCCCACCGGCGTTAACGATGGCATTGCTTATCCCCTGAAGCCTGAGTTGGTCAATCGCCAAATTGAGGGCATAGCCCTTGGCGAAGGCCCCGAGATCGATCTGCACCGCCGGATTGTCGGAAGAGAGACGATCGCCATCGAAACGGATATCGTCCATAGAGGGTGCGGCATCCAGCAGTGCCTGGATTTTCTCCGGATCCGGCGGTGGACCACCGGGTGGTTCGTCGCTGTGGAAACCCCACAGGCCGATAAGCCGGCCGATGGCCGGATTGAACAGCTGCTCGCTCTGCAGCGAATAGCGCTGGGCTTTGCGCAGCAGCTCGGCCAGCCTTTCCGTTACCACCAGACTGCGACGCTCGGCAAAGGCCAGATTAAGCCTGACCAACTCACCCCCACCCTTCCAGGCGTGCCACTCCTCATGCATGGTTTGGAAGGTTTGATCCAGCTCATGCACCCCCTTGTTGAAGTGCTCCGGGCGGTCAGTATAGGCATTGATGTCGAGCAGGGTGCCGAATACCAGAAGGGTTTGTCGATGGTCGGTCGGACCTCGTTCGCAGGCTGCCAACAAGAGACTCAACGAGAGAATGCCAAACCGGAGAAGCGATAACGCCATGGTGAAACTACTCACGCTGTGATACGGAACCGATACCATACCCTCAAGCCTCTCGATTCGAAATATTCATCCCATGTCATCTGTGTCATAACAGCCACATCAAAGGGTAATAATTGCATATATTTCAGGGCGCTCTATGAAAACGGCAGCAAAATCTTTGGAATGCCAAGTAATAATGTCGCTATAACCTTAGAAAATCCCGCTCGGCAACAGAATCAAAACGCGTTTCCCTAGAAGATGAGGAAGAGGCCTATCGCTTGTTGAGCTGACCGGCAATAAGGCGCCGCGCCTGATCTAGCAGGGAACGGATACCGCCCGAATAGAGAGGGGAGCGTAAACATGGAGTATGAACTACGCATCGATTTCGAGCGCCTGAAACAGAACCTGGACGAACTCTCCAACATCGGCCGTAAAAAGGATCACGGCATCTACCGCATGGCCTTCAGCAAAGGGGACATGGCGGCACGGCGCTGGTTGTCCGAGCAGATCGCGTCGTCCGGCCTTGACCTACACCAGGACGGCGCCGCCAACCTGGGCGCGCGTCTCAACTGGGCCGACGAGCGGCCGGTGGTGATGACCGACTCCCATATCGACACCGTGCCCGGCGCCGGCCACCTCGATGGCGCCCTCGGCGTGGTCTGCGGTCTCGAGGCCCTGCGGGTGCTGCATGAACAACAAGTGGCGCTGAATCATCCGGTGGAGCTAGTCGCCTTCTCCGACGAGGAGGGACGCTTCGGTGGCCTACTCGGCTCCCAGTCCCTCTGCGGCCTGCTAACGCCGGAGGCGATCCTCGCCGCTGAGGACCTAGAAGGGGTGCGTCTCACCGACGCCATGGCCCAGCAGGGACTCAACGCCATGGACGCGCTCTCCGCCCAGCGCGCTCCCGGCAGCATCAAGGCATTCCTTGAATTGCATATCGAACAGGGCCCGGTGCTCGACCGCCAGGGGACGCCCATCGGCGCGGTCGACGCCATCACCGGGCTCTTCAAGTGGAATGTGCGGTTGCTTGGCACCGCCAACCATGCCGGCACCACGCCCATGGAGATGCGCCAGGACGCCTTTCAGGGGCTGGCCGAGTTCGCCGGCCAGGTCGACCGGGTATTGGAAGAACACGGCTCACCGCGCAGCCGTACCACCATCGGCCGGGTTGAACTCCTTCCCGGCGCCGCCAATGTGATACCGGGCGTGGCCGAGTTCTCCCTCGAGGTGCGAGACACCGATCAGCGGGTGCTCGACGACCTGGCCAACGCCTACCGCCGCGCCCTCTCCGCCATCGCCCGCCGCCGCGGCCTGATGTTCGAATTCGAGGTCCTCAGCACCATTGAGCCGGTGCAGTGCCATGCCAGCGTTATCACGGCGGTAGAGGCCTCCGCCCGCTACCTCGGCCTCAGGTGGCGCCCGTGGGCGACGAAATCATCATCAACAAGACCGCCTCCGGGGTTTTCTCTTCCACCAACATCGAGTACATCCTGCGCAATATGCAGATTACCGGCCTCTTCGTGGTCGGAGTCTACTCCAACGAGTGCGTCTCCACCGCCATCCGCGACGCCTGCGACCTGGGCTTCTACGTCACCCTCATTTCCGACGGCTGCGCTACGGTGACCCCGGAGCTGCAGAAGGCGACCATCACCACCATGAAGGACCGCTACGCACGGGTGATGACCGCCAAAGAGGCGACCGAAGAGCTCGACACTCTCTTCAATATAGAAAATGAACATCGTTAATTCCGCCATCCTCGTCCCAGACACACGCTCCGCAGGAGAGGAGAAAAACGCATGACGGCATCCGTCACATTTCTCTCCATCCAGGCCGGCGGCGCCACTTTCATGGCGGCGCTGATCCCACTCATCCTGATCGCCCTCTGGATCTTCGACCTACGCAACGGGAGGCCGCGGTGAAACAGAGACTCGATCCGCGTCTGAAAAGCCGCCTCGATGAGGATGCCCTTGACACTCAGGGCTTCGAACGCCCCCACGCCCTTATGCAGGCGGTGAACGAAGACTT
>JASFJY010000098.1:0-8709 GCA_050119415.1 Chromatiales bacterium
GCAGCCCTGATGCCGGCGGCTATGGAAGAGATCGTGCGCGTACTCAAACCGGGCGGTCTGGCCTACTTTTCCGAGCCGGTCTATGCTGGCGAGTTCAACGCCCTGATGAGCATGATCCACGATGAAAAGGAGGTCAGGGCTCAGGCCTTCGAGGCGATCCGTGGGCTGGTCGGGAGCGGGCGCATGCAGCTGGTGGGCGAGTATTTTTTCAATGTTCCGGGCCGTTATGTCAGTTGGGAGGCCTTCGAGGAGCGCTTTCTCAACATCACCCATAGCAAGCTCGACATCGATGCGCAGCGCTACGCGGGCATCAAGCATGCCTTTCTCGCCCATATGGGTTCGGAAGGGGCCGAGTTTCTCAAGCCCCATCGGATCGATCTGTTGCGCAAGCCGGCGGCTTGACTCCTTTGAATCGCCGGCTAGTCAGCGGGGGTAAATATTAGTAAATTGGGATATTCAAGAATTACAGCGCTTGCGGCCCCCGATCTTTTTTGGTTTAATGAGAATCATTATCACTAACGGCATTTAGCGACTTTCGATGGATTTGCAAGTCACCCCTACTAAAGAGCTTATCGCCCTGGCCAGGTTGCCGGTGGGCAACCGCGCCTGCATTCGTCGTATCCAAGGCGGCCGACGTCTTGTCCATCGCCTGCTCAGCCTGGGCCTGCGGGTCGGTTCTGAGGTAGAGCTGATCCAGCGCCGAGGCGGCGGCGTAGTGGTGGCAAATGCCGGAACACGGGTGGCATTGGGTGCTGGGGTGGCGGAGAAGCTGCTGGTCGAACGGCTGCCCGGTGCCTCTGATCAGACAGGGGGCGCCTGATGGGCGGTTGTCATGAAACATCGTCTGGTCGCGAATCCCGGGGCGACCGGCCACTGACCATCGCCCTGGCCGGTAACCCTAATTGCGGCAAGACGGCCCTGTTCAATGCCCTGACGGGTATCCGGCAGCGTACGGGAAACTGGCCCGGTGTCACCGTTGACCGCAAGGAGGGGCGGTTCAATATCGACCAACAGGAGGTCAGCGTCGTCGACCTGCCCGGTATCTACTCCCTCGATGCCTCTTCCCTTGATGAGCAGGTGACTCGAGACTATCTGCTCTCGGGTGAGGCTGACTTGATCGTCAACATCGTTGATGCCGCCAATCTGGAACGCAATTGCTACTTCACGGTGCAGATGCTGGAGATGGGCGTGCCGATGGTGATGGCCCTGAACATGATGGATGTGGCACGTAAGCGGGGTCTGGAGATCGACGTGGAGCGCCTGAGCAGGGACCTGGGCTGCCCCGTGATCCCTATCGTCGCGGTCACTGGTGAAGGGATTATCAAACTCAAAGCGGCGATCCAGGATTTGGTGGCCGATGCGGTGACCGGTGGCTTTACACTGGCCCAGGACGAGGTGGTGGAACAGGCGATCACCGCCATGGAGCCAGCCCTCCCCTGTGCGGCGGAGTTTCCGCCGGCGAAACGGCGCTGGTTGTTACTAAAGATGCTGGAGGCCGATGACTTTGCTCTTGGTAAGGCCGACGAGGCCCTCAAGGGCCAGGTGGCCCATTGGCAGGGGGAGATCGGAAGCCGGGTCAACGAGGAGGTCGACATCCATATCGCCGACACCCGTTACGGACACGCCCACGCTATATCCCATAACGTCATCCGTGTGCGCGGGCGGGTGGACAAGACCCTCAGCGACCACATTGACAAGGTGGTGCTGAGCCGCTACTTCGGCATCCCGGTTTTTCTCGCCGTGATGTACCTGATGTTTATGTTTGCCATCAATATCGGTGGCGCCTTCATCGACTTTTTTGACGGTGTGGCCGGGGCAATTTTCGTCGATGGCCTCGGTGAGCTGTTGGGCCGCATCGGATTACCCGATTGGCTGATCCTGCTATTGGCCGACGGCGCCGGCGGCGGTATGCAGGTGGTGGCCACCTTCATCCCTATCATCACCGCTCTCTACCTCTTCCTCTCAGTGGTGGAGGACAGTGGCTATATGGCGCGGGCCGCCTTCGTCATGGATCGCTTCATGCGCTCCATCGGTCTGCCGGGCAAGGCCTTCGTGCCGATGATTGTCGGCTTCGGCTGCAATGTGCCGGCGGTGATGGCGACACGGACACTGGAGAGCGAGCGGGAGCGCAAGCTGACGATTCTCATGAATCCCTTCATGTCCTGCGGCGCGCGCCTGCCGGTCTATGTCCTCTTCGCCGCCGCCTTCTTCCCGGCCAATGGCCAGGACCTGGTTTTCGGGCTCTATTTCATCGGCATTATGGTGGCCATCCTCACCGGCCTGGTGATGAAAAAGACCCTGCTCTCGGGCGAGAGCGCCGGTTTCATGATGGAGTTGCCCCACTACCATATGCCAACCGCCAAGGGCATCGCCCTGCGCACCTGGGACCGGGTCAAGCTCTTCATCAAGGAGGCGGGCCGGGTGATCGTCATCATGGTGCTGATCATCAACACCCTCAACTCCATCGGCACCGACGGCAGTTTCGGTAACGAGGATACCGAACATTCTGTACTTAGCACTCTTAGCAAGGGTATCACCCCGGTGCTCACCCCCATGGGCATTGACCAGGAGAACTGGCCCGCCACGGTGGGTATCTTCACCGGCATCCTGGCCAAGGAAACGGTGGTGGGTACCCTTGACGCCCTCTACACAAATCTGGCGCGGGAGGATGCGGCGCTGTTGCAAGAGGATGAGGCGCCATTCGATTTTTGGCAGGCAATAGCCGAGGCCGCCGTCACTGTGCCGGAAAACCTGCTCGGGGTGAAGGAACTGCTGACCGACCCGCTGGCGATGGATGTGGGCGATCTAGCCGACAGCGAAGGGGCGGCCGCGGCACAGGGGGTCAGCCTGGATGTTTTCGGTGCCATGGCGGCTCGCTTCGACGGCCAGGCGGGTGCCTTTGCCTACCTGCTTTTCATTCTGCTCTACTCTCCCTGTGTCGCTACCATCGGCGCCATCCGTCGCGAGGCGGGGCCGCGCTGGGCCGCTTTCGTGGTCGCTTGGTCTACCGGCATCGCCTTCATCAGCGCGAGCCTCTTTTATCAGATCGCCACCTATGAGAGCCACCCGGAGAGCGCCCTGGCCTGGATCGTCGGCTTCTCGCTTACCCTTTTGCTCATCGTTGGAGGGTTGCGATACTGGGCGATGCGACTGCAGCAGCCAGCCCAGAAGGTGACGGCATGATCCTGTCGCAAGTGCGGGACTATCTGCTTGAGCGGGGGCAGGCCACCCTGGCCGACCTCGCCTTGCATTTCGATACCGAGCCGGCAGCGATGCGCGGCATGCTCGATCAATGGGTGCGCAAGGGTCGGGTAGAGCGCCGCCGGGTGGAAGCCGCCTGCGGCACCAGCTGCAACCGTTGCGACCCGGCGGCCATGGAGCTCTACGTTTGGCGTGGTTAGAGCTTGTTGTAGGTCGGGTTAGCGCAGCGTAAACGTAACCCGAATGTTTCTTCTCGCTGTGCGCTGATCCAGAACTAATCAGGGGTTCCCTAAATCCACAATGGATGCGTAGCAATTCGCACATTTCTTTACGCGCTTTGATGGTGGCTGTAAAAGCGGGTAAAAACAGCTGACACCTGCAGTGTGCTTTAGCAAACTGTCATTTATGACATCTCCATCCATTCTTTTGCTTTTGCATTAATGCGGGCTGGGTGGAGAGCGAGTCAGAAGTAATTCGATAATACAGGAGAAGTAAACGATGCGAAGTATCTACCTACTTGCGCTTGCCGCCGCTATGTTTGCAGGCCAAGCCATTGCAGAGGGTCCGGGCGGAGATTCATCGATGCCCGACAGAGCAGAACTTGAAGCGGCACTTGAAGAGTGTTTTTCTTCCCTTGAGGCGGATAGTGACGGCAGGCCCGATCGTTCGGCCATTGACAGCTGCATGTCGGCAAAAGGGTTTTCCAAACCATCCGGTCGTGGTCCTGGCGGAGAGGGCGATGATCGCGGGGACCCTCCTCCTGACATGCCGGAGTAACGATAACTACTCGTGCAATAGAGGGGTGCTACTGACCCTGACAAAGCCTCATTCAGCGAGTCACCGGGCGGTTAGCCCGGTGAGAGCCTCGCAGATGATAGGGCAACAGCGTTGCGATGCTTGAAAAGGGCCAGCCATTCCATCCTTTGGTCCGTAAGTAAAAAGGCGGTTTATGTGCCACTACTGCCTTTCTGTCGCACCTTGCCCAGATCCTCTGCGGGCTTCTGAATGAGGCTTTGTCAGGTTTAGGGCTAGTGGGCCGTGCGGTAAATTCAGTAACAGAGAATCGCTGAGAATGAACTCTCTACTGTGTCGGAGACGCGAATGCGCTAAGGAATAGCTAGCTCGGTTGAGATACAGGCCGATTGCACTTTGTACTCAGTAACTACACTAGGAAAACAAGTAAAAAAATAGCGTGAGTTAGTTCCTTTATCTAAGCGACCGGCTGAAACATTCGGACCAAGCCCGGGGGATAGTATGAAACAGATACACATTGGCAACAATTTGCACAGTACTGCCAATCATCGACTAACCTTGCGTGAGCTTCTTGATGAGATGTTGGATAGCGGCCTCATCTCGACAATGAAGATGGAGGAGCTGCGTTTTCTGCCCAGCACTACCGGTTTGCACCCGCTGGTATGGCTTGCAGAGCGACAATTGGAAGACTCCGAAGGCGATGTGCTGACCCTGGATGCGCTCTGTCACTGGCTAGCCGATAGGGTGGGCCTGCCCTATCGGCGGATCGATCCGTTGAAAATTGATGTGGATTCGGTGACCCGCGTCATATCGCCGGCCTATGCGGCGCGGTTCAGCATTCTTCCGCTTGAAGTGAGTCCCGGCGAGGTGCTATTCGCGACCACAGAGCCTTACGAGCGTGAGTGGGAGAGTGAACTTGCCCATGTGTTGCAGAAAAAGATCACGCGGGTAATCTCAAACCCTTTGGATGTGGACCGCTATCAGCGGGAATTTTTCAGCATCAGTCACTCTATTCGCGCGGTGGTGAAACACAATCAGCTGGAGCTGTTGAGTGGCATCGATAACGTCGAAGCATTGGTAGAGTTGGGTCGCGCTGGCAAGCTGGATGCCAATGATCGCCATATCGTGACTATTGTCGATTGGTTGTTGCAATACGCCTATCAACAACGAGCCAGTGATATCCATATCGAGCCGCGACGAGAGCAAGGTAATATCCGTTTCCGTATCGATGGTGTGCTGCATAACGTTTACCAGATGCCACTGCCGATCCTGATCGCAGTAACCAGTCGCATCAAGGCGCTGGGCCGTATGGATGTGATCGAAAAGCGCCGGCCGCAGGATGGGCGGGTGAAGACCAAAACACCGGAGGGGCAAGAGGTTGAACTGCGACTCTCTACCATGCCCACGGCTTTTGGTGAGAAGCTGGTCATGCGTATCTTCGATCCGCAGGTTTTAATGTGCAGCCTTTCCGAACTCGGCTTCACGAAGAAGGATGCTCTGAACTGGCGTGAGATGATCGCCCACATCCATGGCATCATACTGGTCACCGGCCCAACCGGTTCGGGAAAGACAACCACCCTTTACTCCACTCTCCGGGCTGTAGCGGCTCCAGGCGTCAATCTCTGTACCGTCGAAGATCCGGTAGAGATGGTTGAGCCGAGCTTTAATCAGATGCAGGTCAATCATGATATAGATCTCGGTTTCGCTAGTGGTATGCGTACCCTCATGCGGCAGGATCCAGACATTATCATGGTGGGCGAGATCCGTGACTTGGAGACTGCCGAGATGGCGATTCAGGCCTCACTGACCGGTCATCTGGTACTCTCCACCCTGCACACAAACGATGCGTCGTCTGCGATCATCCGGTTGATGGACATCGGTGTACCGCCTTATCTGATTAAGGCTACGATGATAGGTGTGGTGGCTCAGCGCCTGGTGCGAACCCTTTGTCCCTACTGTAAACAGCCGGGGGAAGTGGATGCCGCTGCCTGGGGCGCGCTTACACAGCCTTGGCGTCTGCCATTACCGCAAAAGGCGCAGCGCCCGGTTGGTTGTGAAAAGTGCAGACATACTGGTTATCTGGGCCGCATAGGTATCTATGAGATTCTACGCGTGAATGACAAAGTGAAGGAATTGGTGAGGCCGGATGGCGGTATTGATGCTATACGTAGACTATGCTTGAAGGAGGGTATGGAGCCACTGCGTATCAGCGGGGCGCGCAAAGTGATTGGCGGCCTGACAACGGTGGAAGAAGTTCTGCGTGTCGTGCCGACAGTGAGCGAGGCATCCCACGCCTGAGGCGTGGGATGGGCCGATTGCCGGGAAATTTCATCTACTAAAGGCATGAACCGGGGGTGTGGAGCGTGCCCGCGTCCTTTGTTCAGGTCGAAATGTTGAGCGTAGATGAGGTTTCGTTTTCGGCTTGACCGCCCAGGCTATAGGCTTGTACCAAGCGCATCATCTGCATCATCACCTTCTCGTTCAATGTCTCGGTATCGCTCGACGTGACACCTGAAGCGATCCCTGGCTCGTTCGAAGAGTCGCTGTTAGTCTGGTCAAAGGCCATCGCCTCCTCGAGGTTTACGCGTCCGTCGCCATCAGTATCCGCCGCTTCGAAATCGGCGAGGATGTTTTCGATCAGTGTGGAGCGTGTGCTGTCGCTATCACCAATCTCTTCCAGCTGCGCCGTCAGCTCCTCTTCAGTGAAGCCAATGTCATCCATCTCAGCCTCGCCTTCAGGTGGCGGTGGTGGCGGGGGTGGCGGCATCATTTGTCCCTGTGTCTCATTCATGCGCATCTGTGAGAAGAGATCGTTGATCTGTTCATCGATTTGGGCCAGCGAGTCGCTTAGCTCCTGTTCGGTGATCTTGCCGTCGTTGTCGCTGTCTAGCTGTGAGAAGAGTTCATCGAGGTCCGATTCATCTGTGCTTAGATTGGATGTCTCTGAAGTTTCAGAGACGTTCGAAAAAGCGGACTGGAGGTCCGATTTCTCGATATAGCCTTGACCGGAGGTGTCGAGCTTGGAGAAGAGTTGTTGTGCCAATTCATCGGAATCGGGTTTGCGCATCCCGTAGATATTCTGCATCAAACCCATACCGCTGCCTATGCCACTAATGCCATTCATATTTAACTCCTGGAGATTTGCTTCTGTGATTGGACTAGCGTCATTCCAGTACGCGTCTGATTCATTGCAATTCAGCGGCCAATTAGTAAGAAAATGAAATGCATGGGAGTAAAAGTATGTTAAGAAGCGTAAGAAATGTTGTGTTTATTTCCTCAATATGTTGGGAATCTGCTTCGCCGCTGTCCGCCAATGGGTAATCTTGCCTTTGCTTGCCGCTACGGAGGCAAATGTCAGCCGCCGAACGCGGGCTGTAAATATATGTTAATCTTGTGGTTTCTCAGACAGATAAAAAATGAGTGCCAAGCCGATTATCGAGTGGTTTCTGCGTAGAACGGTACAGCGGCAAACTTTTGCCACGAATCGTTGTGGCTTGATCGACAAACTGGTAATCTCGGAGCTGTTTCTGGGGCTATACAATGAGTTGAGAGGTAACCATTTATAGTCTGGGCGTCGAGATTTACCAGTTTTCGATAGTATTCTGCAGGGCTTCGCGTTGTAGTGGTGTCAGCATATCGTGAATTTGTGAGGCAACTTGGATGTCGAGCAGAGCCAGCTCGGCCAATGCGTTGCCATAGGTTTGAGCAAGCTGTCTTGCTTGTGTCTCATCGTAGTGTTGCTCTATCGCAAGTTGCTGAAGTCTGATCAAGGCCTGACGGGCAGTCTGCCTTATCTCATGCCTGTCAGCCGCCTGGTTCTCAATTAGAGTGATTAGCCTTGCCTGTTGTTTATCCGACATTACAAGGCTTGATGGCCTCTCGATCCCGTTTGATAAGCGATGCGAGTTCAATCTTCCTTGCAAGGGAGCACTTGAGCTTTGTCGTGAGTCGGCTTCATTGCAAGCGCCCAGGGGGTCGCAAATCAGCGGCGTGGCGGAAGCCGGTAGGGTCAATATCATGAAAGCGAGGAATAGCAGGGTACGATGTTTGTCGGCTCTTTGCATTATCGCTATCTCCTACATTCGATGGACGGATCGGTTTGAGTATTGCGTACGAGTGTTCCGGCAACTGAGAGGGATTTGGCCTGTAGCCGCTGCTTATGTTAACCAAGCTTCTGTTAAGTTCGTGTCATCAGGCGTAAAACAGCGTAAAAATTGGTGCTAAAGTACCATTTTTCCTTAAAATTAGAGTCATGAAACCAAGCGATTCCACAGATACAGCGCCTCGTGTTCTCCTGGTCGATGATGACAGGGAATTGGTAGAGTTGTTGCACGATTATCTCGTGCGCGAGGGTTTTAACGTTGATGTCGCATTTGACGGGAGGGCAGGGGCCAAATCGGCCCTTTCCGGTTGTCATGATATTGTCGTCCTAGATGTGATGATGCCGGAAGTCAATGGGATTCAGGCACTGGGAATGATACGTGCCCAGAGTAAAATCCCGATATTGATGCTGACAGCGAAAGGTGACGATACCGATCGAATTATGGGACTGGAATTGGGCGCTGATGACTATGTGCCAAAACCCTGTACTCCCCGTGAGCTGTCCGCCCGCTTGCGTGCTATTCTCAATAGAGTCAGGGACCAGGGTGGTTCGCAGTGGGGCACTCAACCCCAATCCATTACGGTCGGTAGTTTGACATTATGGCCCTCCCAGCGCCGAGCGGAAAATTCTGGCGAACCTCTGGACCTGACTAG
>JASFJY010000099.1:0-8672 GCA_050119415.1 Chromatiales bacterium
TATTAGCCGTTAAGCCCGCTTATTCCATCCGAAATTTATAAATTTAGCCCTTCGCCTGCCCAAGCCTATATGACATGCGCCTAATAGGAACTAAATGCCTGTTACAAGTGATTTTACTGCTTTTTAGTCAGACTTCCCGTTATACCGCTGTTGATCAAGGTACGGCCCGGATGAAACATTCGAATTAGTGCGCTAGCATATTTATGAATTATGCGTGCTGTTGTTCTCTTGTTATTCAGTTTTACTCACGATCCATAGTGGATGCTTGGGCCACATCATCTAACAAACAAAACATAGACGCTATTGGAAACAGGCACTTGGATACCTTGCGAAGACCATCTAAGGACTACTGAAGCGCTTAACGATCCGCATAAAATTTTCAATTATATTTTTTAGCCTTATCCTCACTGTTCTCTCCCTCAGCTCCACGGCGATGCTAATCAGCCTTGGCGGCGTTGGCGCCGACATCGGCGAGGTGGCGCATGACAGTCAATCCACCCTGATGAAATCGCTGACTCACATGACATCAGCCAATGTCATGAGCCGCATCGCAGAGTAAGGGCATGCTTGGCGTTCTGAATATGGCCTCCTGAATATGGCCTATTAAGGCGCCGGGTTAAGAGTCTACTCCCCGCGCTTATGACGCCTGTTCCAAATAGTGAGGCCAAGCATGGTGATGCCCAGCGCTACGCCACTCGACAACACCATGCGCCCCAACCACTCCGGCCAGGCCGGTTGCGGCGTGCTCAGAGCGAAGATGCCGATGATAATCAGCCAAAAGGCGACTTTTCCAAGCAACGCGGATTTCATCAAAGGATCTCCAAACAGGGTGATCAGGCTATGAGCTTTTCCACGTAGTCTACCATGCGCTGGCGCATGCCCGGTTCGGGCAACTCGCCCATGGCGGCCTGCAGGTTCTCCTGCATGTGATCCACTCGGCTGGTGGCCGGGATAGCGCAGGTGACTGAAGGGTGCGAGAGGATAAATTTGAGCAAGTACTGCGCCCAGCTCTCGCAACCGATCTCACCAGCCCAAGCAGGTAAGGGTCTACCCGCCAACAGATCGATCAGACCACCTCGCCGAAAAGGTCGGTTGATGATCACCGCCACGCCAAGATCGGTGGCCAGCGGCAGCAGACGGGACTCCGCCTCCCGGTCAAGGAGATTGTAAGTGAACTGAACAAAATCGAAGGATTCGCGCTGCAAGGCGGCCGCCAGCTCAGCATGACGCCTCCCGTGCGAAGTGGTGATGCCGATGTAGCGCACCCTCCCCTGCGCCTTCCACGCCTTGAGCGTCTCGATGTGGGTCTGCCAATCGAGCATGTTGTGGATCTGCATCAGGTCGAAGCGGGAGACACCCCACTTCTCCATCGATGCCTCCATCTGCTGAATGCCGAGCCAGCGGGTCGGGGTCCACACCTTGGTGGCAGTGAACAGTTCACCGTGATCGTCGAGCAGCTTCAGACAGGCGCCCACAGTCTGTTCAGACGATCCGTACATGGGCGAAGAGTCGATCATGCCGCCACCGCCGGCAAAAAATGCTTTCAACACCTGGGCCCGCTGAGCAATCTGGTTCGCATAGTCGCCAACATCGAAAGTAAGCCAGGTACCCATGCCGAGAATAGGTATATGCTCACCCGTGACTGGGATCGGCCGCTTCGGCACCCGCTGTACGGCCGCCTTCACTGGCAGGACGATACCTGCGCTCAATGCCGCCATGCCTTGGAGCAGTCTGCGTCTTGTCAGATCCCATGTTGAATCGGTCATGACTCACCCCACTCATACGTTCTGATATCTTTATGGCTCTGCCTCCATATACAGTATGGACCCATGACGAGCGGCCGGTTCAAACAAGCGACAGCAAGCGGCCCGTGCCGATAGCAATTCTGGATTGACTTAGTCCCGTTCACGGGTAACACTCCGCCCCTATGCTGAACAAGGAGACACTCGACAAATTGCGTCGCGATATTGTGATCGACGCCGATCTGGCCGGAGAACGACTGGAACTGCACTCGACCTGGGGTATATTCTCCCCGCGGGAGATCGATGAAGGCACCCGGCTGCTGGTTGAGCGGCTGCAGATCGACCCCGCCGACGACTGCCTCGACCTAGGCTGCGGTTACGGCCCCATCGGGCTCTTCATGGCCCGTAAAGCGCCACAGGGAAAAACCCTGATGGTCGATAAGGATTTCATGGCGGTGAAATACGCCAATGACAATGCCCGGCGTAACCAGCTGGATAACGCACATGCCATCCTCAGCAACGGCTTCGACCACATCGAGTCGAACCTGCGCTTCGACGTCATCGCCTCCAACATCCCGGCCAAGGTCGGCAAAGAGATGCTGAGCCTGATCCTGCACGACGCGCAGCAGCGCCTCAAAGGGGGCGGCCGCTTCTACGTGGTGACCATCAACGGCTTGCGTCAGTACATGAAACGCAACCTCAACGAGGTCTTCGGCAACTACGACAAACTCAAGCAGGGCCGCGCCTACACCCTGGCCCTCGCTTATAAAGAGTAGCCATGCTGCAGCGGCGGAATCGGCTTGGGCGCCAGGTCGACCATGGCGCGCTCAGGCCGGACGACTATCGGCGAGTTTTCCGAGCACATGGGAGACAGCGACCAATCCAAAGCTCGCCGTCACGGTCATCGCCGAACCGAACCCCCCGCAGTTGAGGGAACTCTCGATCGCCGTCGGCCGGTCGAGGCAGACCATCCCTTGCGGGTCGGGGTAGCGCTGCTGCTCCGTGGAGTAGACGCAGGGCACATCGAAACGCCGTTTGGGATTACTGGAAAAGCCGTACTCCCGCCGCAACAGCTTGCGGGTCTTCGACAGCAACGGATCCTGCTCGCTGCGGCTCAGATCGGCCAGGCGGATGCGGGTCGGATCGACCTGTCCGCCGGCCCCGCCGACGGTGATCACCGCCACTTTGCGACGACGGCAAGCAGCGATGAGGGCCGCCTTGTTACGAAAGCTGTCGATACAGTCGACCACATAGTCGAATCCCCCGTCGGTCAGGCTGGCGAGATTATCCATTTCGATGAAGACCTCCTGCGCAACGACGCGACAGTGCGGATTGATCGCCTGCACCCGTTGCGCCATGGCTTGGACCTTGGCCATGCCGAAGTTCTCTTCCAGGGCATGCAGCTGCCGGTTCACGTTTGACTCGGCGATATGATCGAGGTCGTAGAGGGTAAGCGCACCGATACCGCTACGAGCCAGCGCCTCCACCGCCCATGAGCCGACTCCACCGACACCAATGACCGCCACGTGGGCCGCACTTAGACGCGCCAATCCCTGCTGGCCGTAGAGTCGGGCAATACCGCCGAAACGGCGCTGTGCGTCCATTAGAATCCCTCGCGGCGATCACCGCCCGTGTGACGAGGAAGCAGAGGATTGGAGACAGATCTGTACATGAGTAATTCAATCAGACCGGAAGATGGGCCGCGTCAGTGTGGCGCTATTGTGCACAATCGATCCCCACTGGCAAAGCGATCCATGCCCATCGAAAATATGATGAAAATACACCGAACTCAACAAAATCAATCTTGCGGAAGCCTCTCTCTATAATCCATGATTTTATTGTGACAAACGAACGAGGTTCATCCGCCCGGCAGGGAGATGCCAGTGACCTTTTTATAGAGCGACACGGCATAGGAGTCGGTCATACCGGAGACAAAGTCGGTCAAGCGCAGCAGACGGGTGTAGTCATCCGCCGCCGGCTGATAGCCTGGGCCGAGGAACTGCTCGGGTATCAGCCGGAGCATCATCTTGCTGCGGGGACTCGCCGCTGCCCCATGCTCCGCCACGTCGTCGATGATAGAGATGAAACGCTCCAGCAGCTCACTGATGACCTGAAAGCCTGCGGTCTCGATCTCGATCACTTCCGGGGCAACATAGATCTTCTCGGCGGCCACCGCGATCAGTTCATCCATCTCCTGTCGATGGGGGGTCTGACTCATCAGAGGTTGGTCGAAACGCCCCGCCAGAATCGCCGCCTCCTGATCGAGGAAGCAGGTGAGAATTTCACTGATCGCCTGGCTGATCACCTTTGCGCGCAGGAATTCGATCTTCTCCTTTTGGCCTCTGATACCCTTGAGACGGACGGCCTGCCCTGCCGAATCGGGCAACACGGCACAGAACAGCTCCATCGCCTCCTGAAAGCTGAGGTGGCCAAGACGGAAGCCGTCCTCGATGTCGATCACCCGATAGCAGATATCGTCCGCCGCCTCCACCAGAAAAGCCAGCGGGTGGCGCTGCCAAACCGCCAGCACCGGGTCGCGGCTGATCAACCCGACCGCCTCGGCCACTTCGGTGAAATAGAGCTGATCCTCGGCGGTGAAACCCGGCTTCTTGGCGCTCACGCCGTCGAACCGCCCGTTGCCGATGCACGACTCCCGTGGGTACTTGGTAAAGGCCGCCAGAGTGGCGCAGGTAAGCTGCAGTCCGCCCGGATTGTCCCGGTTCTGCAGCCGGGTGAGGACACGAAAACCCTGGGCATTGCCCTCGAAGTTGAGGAAATCCTCGCGCTGGCTGCCGGCGAGCACCGCCACCCGCTGCTTGCCGTAGTCGGCGCTGGCCGCCCAATGGCGTATGGCGTCCTCGCCGGAGTGGCCGAAGGGGGGGTTACCGATATCGTGGGCCAAACAAGCAGCGGCACAGATATCACCGAAATCGGAGGCATCGTGTCCGTTCAGGCCATGGCGGGCGATGATCTGCTCGCCCACCAGGGTACCCAGGGAGCGACCCACGCTGGAGGATTCGAGACTGTGGGTCAGGCGCGTGCGCACATAGTCGATCTTGGAGAGGGGGAAGATCTGGGTCTTGTCCTGCATTCGGCGGAAGGCTGAAGAGAAGATGATGCGGTCGTGGTCGCGCTGGAAATCGGTACGTGTGGTGCTGCCAGAGGGCTGCTCGCTGGTACCCAGTCGTTTACGCGACAACAGTTTTGGCCAGTTCATCGTCATGCCTAAGTTCCATCAACATCTCGGGGCGACAATCCGCCGCGATTAATCATTGTAGCAGGGTCTCGCCGGATCGCTGATTAGGACCTATTTGGGCGCTGGATTAATTATGAGCGGCGCTTTTTCAGGCACAACAGTGGCTATCAGACCGGTGTCGGCAGGCCCTTGCAGGGCGGCGGCACGCTGTCGTCCGTACAGTGCCAACACCCCCGCCATGGCAATCAACAATGCCCCGATGATGAACTGCAGGCTAATGGTCTCGTCCCAGAAGAGATAGCCGTAGAAAGCGCCAAACAGCACCGAAGCATAGGTGAATGGACTGACGGCGGCCGGGCTGGCAATGGCGTAGCCACGGGTGAGAAAGAGCTGGCCCAGGGTTCCCATCAGCCCGACCAAGGCGAACAAGGCCCACTGTTGCAGGTTGGGTGTCTGCCAATGCCAGTACATCGGCAGGATCGAGATCAAGGTGCTCAGCAGGGCGAAATAGAAAACCACCCGCACCGAGGGTTCGCTCTGCCCCAACCGCCGCAGACTCACTTTGGCCAGGGAAGCCAGCGCCCCCCCCAGTAGTCCGACCAAGGCGACCTGGTTGAACTCCCCTTGCGGATTGAGCACCAGCACCACGCCGAAAAACCCGATGCCGAGGGCGATGAGGGTGCGCTTACGCAGTGTTTCTCCAAGCCACAATAGGGCGATCAGCGGCATGAACAGGGGTGCGGTCATCTTCAGCAGCATGCCATCGGCCAGCTGCAGCTGGGAAAGGGCGTAGAAGAAGCAGTACATGGCGCTAACACCGACCACCGAACGCAACAGATGGATATGGAGAATTCCGGTCTTCAATCCGCTGACACCGTACCGCCACACCAGCGGAGTCATCAGTATCAAACCGAACAGGTTACGCATAAAGACCGCCATCTCGCTGGGCAGCTCTGTGGTCACCAGCTTGACGGCAGCGCCCATGGAGGCAAAGAACAACTCGGCCAGCAGAATAAAAAACGCCCCGAGCAAAAGATGTTGGCGGTATAACATGTTCGATCAATATCCAGTTTGTTGGCCCGAAGGTCCCCGAGCCGCTTGTCTCTGCACACATCGCCTTGGCAGACCACTTTGTGGCAGAATGGCACAATCTATCAGAAATCGAGGGGCGCTGTTCACATGTCGCTACTACGCCTTTTTCCACTGCTGCCGATCCTCTTGCTATTGAGCGGCTGTGCCAAGGTCTACTACGACACCATGGAGTCGGTCGGCATCCACAAACGGGACATCCTGGTCGATCGGGTCGAATCGGCGCGTGATGCCCAGGGCGATGCCCAAGAGCAATTCCAATCGGCGCTGCAACAGTTTGCCGCAGTCATCCGTCTGGGTGAGAGCGATCTCAAAGAGGCCTACGAAGCGCTCAACGACGAGTATGAGGCCTGCGATTCGGCCGCCACGGCGGTAAGCGCCCGCATCGAAAAGGTCGAATCGGTCGCCGATGCCCTGTTCGAAGAGTGGCGCCAGGAACTATCACTCTATCAAGACCAGCGCCTCAAGGCAGCGAGCGAGATGAAGCTGAGCCAGACCCGTTCCCGCTACAAGGAGATGCTGGGCAGCATGAAGCAGGCTGAAAAGAGCATGCAACCTGTGCTCATAAGCCTGCGGGACAACGTGCTCTATCTCAAACACAATCTCAACGCGCAAGCGATTGGCGCGTTGCGTGCGGAGTTCGGCAGCTTAAAGGCCGATATCGATACCCTAATCAAGCGTATGAACCTGTCGATCGAACGCTCCAATGCCTTCATACGCAACATGCAGGCTGGCTGATCCCCATCTGGCATACCCTGCCGCACCAGGCCCGGGACGAGTGTTTGACGAGACCTGAATCAGTATATTGCCTCATCCAAATGCGTGGTAACAGAGGCATGCGAAGGACCCAACGATTTTGCTCAAGCCGATAACATCCGACAACAGCTCACTCGCCAACTCGAGTCGCTATCTGCTAACACTGCTATTCCTGCTTGCCATCCTGCTCCCCACGCAACAGTTCTCCGGTGGTATCGGCCAACACGCCATATTGGTCCTGGCCTCGCTGCTCGGTGGCTATATGGCACTCAACATCGGTGCCAACGACGCCGGCAACAATATCGGTCCGCTGGTGGGATCGAGGGTCATTGGCCTTGCCAGTGCCATGCTGCTGGCGAGCCTGTGCGAAGCGGCCGGGGCCTTTCTCGCTGGCGGCGAGGTCATTAGCACCATCGAACGCGGCATCGTCGATCCTGCACTGTTGAAGGAGAGCAACGCCGTGGTCCGGGTGATGCTCTCCGCCCTGCTCGCCGGCGGGCTCTGGCTGCATCTCGCCACCCTGAGCTATACGCCGGTCTCCACCACTCACGCCATTATCGGTGGCGTGGTCGGTGCTGCGGCTACCATGGGTGGCTTGGGCATGATCGACTGGATCAACATCGGCACCATCGGCAGTGTCTGGATCCTCTCACCGTTGCTCAGCGGCCTCATCGCCGCCCTGCTCCTCTACCTGATCAAGCGCTCCATTATCTACCAGCGCCACATGACCTTGGCGGCCGGCCGCGTGCTGCCCCTGCTGGTCGGATTCATGACCTGGAGCTTCACCAGCTATCTGCTGCTCAAGGGGCTCAAAACGAGCTGGCGGGTCGATCCCGTCACCGCGCTACTGAGCGGTCTGTTGATCGGCCTCGGCACCTATCTGATCATCAAGCCCGTCATCAGTCAGCGCATCATCCTACTTCCGAACACCAAGTCGGCGGTCAATCGGTTGTTCAACACCCCCCTGGTGCTGGCGGCCGGCCTGTTGAGCTTCGCCCATGG
Source organism: Chromatiales bacterium (assembly GCA_050119415.1). Classification (GTDB taxonomy): domain Bacteria; phylum Pseudomonadota; class Gammaproteobacteria; order Chromatiales; family Chromatiaceae; genus Thiodiazotropha. The sequence goes on from JASFJY010000099.1 coordinate 7,786, forward strand.
TTCAAACGATGTGGCCAATGCCATTGGCCCGGTCATTGCAATCCAACATGCGCTGGCAGCCGGGCCATCACTGTCTGTGGATGCCCTCTTTCTCTGGCTGCTGTTAATTGCCGCCCTGGGTATCCCCCTGGGACTTGTTCTCTATGGACGGCGGCTGATTCAAACCATTGGTTCGGGCATCACCGAGCTGGATCAGGTCAGGGTCTTCTGCATCGTCACCTCCGTGAGCGTCACGGTGCTGTTGGCCAGCCAGTTCGGCCTGCCCGTCAGCAGCACCCATATCGCCGTGGGCGCCATCTTCGGCATCGGTTTTCTACGTGAGCGCCTGGAGGCCAACTTCGCCGTACAGCAGGAAGTGATCCGTCGCTATCAGCAGGCACATGAGCCGGAAGACGCCGAGGCCTTCATGCAGCGTTTCGAGCACGCTTCCTTTAGTGAAAGGGAGCGAATGCTGGAGGATTTGAATCGATCGAAACAACCTGTCGGCATCGATCAGAAAGAGCGCAAGGCATTGCAGAAGCTCCACCACAAGGCACTGGTCGAACGTTCCACCCTGAAGCGCATCCTCACCGGCTGGTTTGTGACACTGCCGGCTACAGGATTGCTGGCGGCACTGATCTATAACATATTGGGAATTTTCATCTAGAGCAGGCGAGCAAAAAGAGGCTGTTTCACATGCGCATGCCATACACCAGGGACACCGACCGCTAGCCCGAATGTTTCACCCGGGAACGCGATGATCGCGCCGGGATCGTCGTTCAGATGCGGATTTGCGATTGAATCCATCCTTAGGTCCGTAAACGGCACATCCATGTGCCACTCCTCCCTGCGCAGCGCGCCTAGCGGCTAGCCGCTTAGCGTCACGCTATAATCGTCAAACAAGATGA